>CAZDSB010000560.1:0-14860 GCA_964507515.1 uncultured Myxococcaceae bacterium | reverse complement strand
AGGCGCCTCCCACCCGCTCGCACAGCATGGCCGAGCTCCTGGCCGCTCGTGCCGAACCGCAGATGGACGAGAAGCTCGCCACCGAGATGGTCGATCAGGTCGCGCGCGCCGTCGCCAACGAGCCGGCGCGCGCATCGGTCGGCGGCATCATCGAGATCCGGGCCCGACCTGCCGCGCTGTGGCAGCGCATCACCGCGTTCATCGTCGACGGCGCGCTCATCGGCGGCGTGCTCGCCCTCTACGTCGGACTCGCCGCCGCGCTCATCGCGCCCCACGGACCCACCTCCACCCAGCTCACCGGCATCGACGGAGTGATGGCCCGCGTCCACCAGCTGAACGCCGTGCTCGCTCCGTGTGTGGCGCTGGCGCTGGTGCTCGGTCTCGTCTACGCCGGCGCCTTCGCGCTGCTCTGGAACGGCCGGACCCCAGGCCGGCGCCTCCTCGGAATCCGGCTCGTCGACCAGACCGGGCTCGCACCGACGCCAGGTCGGGCGATCACCCGATCCGCCCTGGCGGTCCTCTCCTTCGTGCCGTTCCTGGCCGGATTCTGGCTCGCCCTCTTCGACCGGCGGGGTCAGACCCTCCACGACAAGCTGACCCAGACGTTCGTCGTCCGTCCAGGCTGACCCGCCGCGCCGTAGAATGTCGGCCGGGGAAATGACCGAACGGCTGGAAGAGCATCTCGTCGCTCGCGGGGTCCTGAGCCAGGAACGCGCGGACGACGCCCTGCGCTCGCAGGCGCTCGTCGGCGGCGCAATGGACACGCTGCTCCTCGAGATGGGCGCACTGCGGGAGCAGGACCTCGTCACCGCACTCGGCGAGGTGAGCGGGCTCCAGCCGATCTACCTCGCGGACTACGTCCCCAACCCGGCCATGGCAACGGCCCTCCCTCGCGAGGAAGCCGACCGTCTCAACATCGCGCCGCTGTCGATCGAGTCCGACCTGCTCCATGTCGCGGTCGCGCACCCGGTTCCCATGCGCGGACTGGAGCTCCTGGTCCGGAAGCTGGGCCGCTCGGTCGCACCGTGGGTCTCGACCGACGTGCGCGTGCGTGCCTGGCGCTCGCAGATCTACGGGACGCCCCTCCCGGCGCGCGACGCTGCGCTCCTCGGCACCCTGGGGCCGACGCTCGAGGAGCGGCTGGCCACCGAGATGGCGGAACGCGCCGCGCGTTCCGTCGCGGACGAGCCGGTCCCCCTGGTCAACGCCCGACCGTCCGCCGGACCACCGGCTCCTGCATCTCTCCCCGGCGAGCTGCCGGCCGCCCCCACGGAGCCAGCCGCCACGCTGCTCGAGGCGCTCGAGGCGGGGGTCGCGGCGGCCGAGCCCGAGCTTCCCGCATGGCAGCCTCCGTCTCCACGGCCGCCCGGTCAGCGGCGGCCCCGCGATCCCGCGAGGGAAGAGGCCACCGACGGGGATGCGGTGGTGGACTGGACGCTGTCCGACGCACGCAGCGCGCTCAGGGCGGTCGCCGGCGATCGGGAAGGCCTGAAGGACGTGGTCCTCCGCTACGCCCGGCGCGCGCTCGACTTCGTCGCGGCCTTTGCGGTCGTGCGCGGCGCGGCCATGGGCTGGGATGCCCGCGGCAACGGCGCGGAGGACATCTCGATCCAGCAGGTCTCCTTCCCGCTCGACGTGCCCTCGGTGTTCCGCACCGCCACGCTCGCGCACTCCTGCTACGCCGGACCGGTTCCGGCCGATGCGCTCAGCCGGCAGATTCTCGCCTCGCTCCGACGCGCGCCGCGCTCGGTCTTCGTCTTTCCGGTGGAGGTCCGCGGACGCCTGGTGGCCCTCCTCTATGGTGACCGGGGCGAGCGTGCCGTCAGCCAGCGCCGGCTCTCCGATCTCATCCTCTTCTGCCAGGACCTCGGTCAGGCCTTCGCGGAGCTGATCGTTCTCCGCAAGCAGCGACGCTTCTCGGACGAGGAGCCTGTCGCCGAGCAGCCCGGCACGCTGACCTTCGACGGCGCGCCCCGGCCGACACCCGGCACGCTCGACCGGGCACCTCCTCCTGCCGCCCTGGGAGATCTCGGACCGGTGCTGGAGCGGCTCGTGGGAAGCGATGCCACGGCGCGGGCAACCGCCATCTCCGAGCTCACCCGGGCTCCCGACGCCGCGGCGCGTGCGCTCGCCGCCCAGTTCCCCGGCCCCAGCGCATGGAGCCGGGTGCCCGTCCAGGAGCTCCCCGCGCCCGACGAGCTGGGGCCTGTTCCCGCCGGCCTCGCCCGTCTCGGCGCGGCCGGGGCACGTGCGCTGGTCCGGTTCCTCGATGCGCCGGAGCCCGAGGTGCGCTACGTCGCCCTGCTCACCGCCGGAAGCCTCCCCCATGCCGAGCTGGTCCCGGGAGTGCTGCGGGGACTGTTCGATCCCGAGCCGGACGTCTCCTCGGCCGCGCGTGCCGCCGCCACCGCCCTGCGACGGCTCTCTCGCTTCCAGTCGGCGCTGCCCGATCTCCGCCAGGAGCTCGTCGCGAAGGAGCCCGAGCGCCGGGTGCTCGCCGCGCGGGCGCTGGGAATGCTGCACGACCGGCCCTCGATCGAGGGGCTCGTCGGTCTCACCGCGAGCGACGACGCCCTCTCCGCCCAGGCTGCCGCCGAGGCACTGATCGAGATCACCCGTGCCTCGTTCGGGACGAGCACCCACGCGTGGATGGCCTGGTGGGCAGAGAACAGGGGCCGCCGTCGGGTCCAGTGGCTGCTGGCCGCCCTGCGCAACCCGGAGGGCTGGCTGCGGGCCGTCGCGGTGGAGGAGCTGGCCGGTGCGCTCGGCGACACGCTGGGCTACTCGCCCGACGCGCCGGAGCGCCAGCGACTCGAGGCGATCGGCCGCTGGGAGCAGGCGCTGCTCGACCCGCGCCTCCGCACGCTCGACGCCTGAAACGTTGCTCAGAACCTTCCGACGAGGCCGAAGCTCGCGCCGCCCGGGCCCATCGCCACCGCCGGGAGCAGCGAGGGCACCGACGCCGCCGATGGAGGTGGCTGGTCCGTCGCGGACAGCTCGTAGCCGATGACCGCGCCGGCCACCGGAAGCAGGAGCGTGAGCGCGTAGGTCGCCTTCGCTGCCGAGCTGTCACTTCCGGAGCGGATGAGCCCGTAGAGGCCGTAGCCGACGCCGAGGCCAGCCACGCTGCTGAGCCAGCTGATGATGAAGCTCCCCTGACGGCCCAGGAACTTGCCGGTGAGCGAGACCCCGATGGGAGCACCCACCGAGACGCCGATGGCTGCGCCGAGCTGGGCGGCGGACCGCCGGGCAGCGTCGTCTCCCTGCGTGTTCAGCGTGCCGTAGATGACCCAGCCCGAGGCCCCTCCGAGGATGAGGCCTCCGATGATGCCGCCGCCGCTCTCGGCCCCCACGCGGAGCAGCGGCGGGACCGCCTCGGTGGCGGCGGGTGGCGCCGGGTCGGCCCGGGCAGCGGACACCGACGCGAGGAGGGCGAGGGCGACGACTCGGGCGCGGGTCGGCGAGATCACCGGGAAGGCGTCTGTCGGGCGTCCGGTCCGGCCGGTCTCCGGCGCCCACGAGGAGCGGAGCATCCTGGCACACGTGGTAAAGCCCCTGCCACCATGGCTTCCCCTCCCGACCCAGACCCGCTCCGCGCCAGGCTGGACGCCCTCGAGCGCCAGGCCGAGCTCGGCGGCGGCTCCGAGCGCATCGCGAAGCAACACGAGGCGGGAAAGCTCACGGCGCGCGAGCGGCTGGATCTCCTCCTGGACCCCGGAACGTTCACCGAGCTGGACAAGTTCGTGACGCACCGGAGCGCCGAGTTCGGGATGGCGGACAAGCGCATCCCCGGCGACGGGGTGGTGACCGGGTACGGGCGCATCGACGGGCGGCAGGTCTTCGTCTTCGCCCAGGACTTCACCGTGTTCGGCGGCTCGCTGTCCGGAGCCTACGCGCAGAAAATCTGCAAGGTGATGGACCTGGCGACCCGGGTGGGGGCGCCCATCATCGGCCTGAACGACTCGGGGGGAGCGCGGATCCAGGAGGGAGTGGAGAGCCTCGCAGGCTATGCGGACATCTTCCTCCGCAACACTCTCGCCTCGGGTGTGGTCCCCCAGATCTCCCTGATCCTCGGTCCGTGCGCGGGCGGCGCGGTGTACTCGCCCGCCATCACCGACTTCATCGTGATGGCCAAGGACACGAGCTACATGTTCATCACCGGGCCCGAGGTCATCAAGACGGTCACCCACGAGGAGGTGACCAAGGACGACCTCGGCGGCGCCCTCGCTCACAACCAGAAGTCCGGCGTGGCGCACTTCGCGGCCGAGAACGAGCAGTCCAGCATCGTTCTCACCCGCGAGCTGCTGTCCTATTTGCCGTCGAACAACGCGGAGGACCCGCCGGTCATCCCCTGCGACGACGACCCGTTCCGCGCCGACGAGTCGCTGCGGAGCATCGTCCCCCCGAATCCCAACAAGCCCTACGACATCAAGGAGGTGGTGCGGGCGGTTGTGGACCACCATCACTTCTTCGAGGTCCATGAGCACTACGCCCGGAACATCGTGGTGGGGTTCGCCCGGCTCAACGGGCGACCGGTGGGCATCGTCGCGAACCAGCCGGCGGTTCTGGCGGGGGTCCTGGACATCTCGGCGAGCGTGAAGGCCGCGCGCTTCGTCCGCTTCTGCGACTGCTTCAACATCCCGCTGGTCACCTTCGTGGACGTGCCGGGCTTCCTGCCGGGAACCGCCCAGGAGTGGGGCGGGATCATCACCCACGGCGCCAAGCTGCTCTACGCCTTCGCCGAGGCCACGGTCCCAAAGGTCACGGTCATCACCCGCAAGGCCTACGGCGGGGCCTACGACGTCATGGCGAGCAAGCACATCCGCGCGGACGTGAACTACGCCTGGCCCACGGCGGAGATCGCGGTGATGGGGCCCGATGGCGCCGTGAGCATCATCTTTCGCAACGAGCTGGCGAAGGCGCCAGACGCGGCAGCGGAACGGGCCCGGCTGGTCGGGGAATACCGGGAAAAATTCGCAAATCCGTTCAAGGCGGCCGAGCTGGGCTACATCGACGAGGTGATCCGTCCCGAGCAGACGCGCGAGAGATTGGTCCGGGCGCTCGAGATGCTCGAGGACAAGCGGCAGGAGAACCCGGCGCGCAAGCACGGGAACATCCCGCTCTAGAGCATGGCTCGGGTGTGACAACGTCATACGTCAGTCGTGGCAGACCCACCCCGAGTCACCAGGCAGATCTGCCGGGTGGAAACAGCCTCGATCGGGTCAATCAGGACTTGATACAGGTGTGTATTCGTGTGTCTCATGGCGGCAGATGCGCGCTCGTTTCTCCTGGGGGATCACATGCGCCGCCTGACTCTCCTTTCGATCGCCGCGTTGATTTCTGTCCTTGCCCTCGCCGCGCAGTCGGGAAAGCCCGCCGTCCCGCCCAGCTTCTCGGATCGCGAGATCTTCGAAGGCGCGGTCTTCGGCGTGGGTCCGGTCGCGCAGCTGGTCCCCGAGGCACGTGACCAGCTCCGTCCCGAGATCTACGCGCAGAGCGCGGACGAGCTGGCCTCGATGGCGCGAATGCGCGCCACCCTCCTCGCGTCGATCGAGCGCGCGCAGCCGGGCCTGGTCGGCGAGTTCGCGCGTGTCGCACGCAGCGGAGATCCGGCCGCGATCCGCGCGATGCTGGAGCGCGCCGCCGAGGCGGTGAACGCGGCAGCGGACGAGTGGTCCGGACCGCTCGACGGAACGCTGGTCGCGAACATGCCCAACCCCAATCCGCGCACGCGGCCCGGCCCCGCTCCTCGCCCCACCCCGCAGCTGCAGCAGGACGCTCCGCTCTTCGCCAACATGCCGAACCCCAACCCGCGCACGCGGCCCGGCCCCGCTCCTCGCCCCACCCCGCAGCTGACGTCGCCGCAGCTCGCCGCGCAGCCGGCCTGGGCCCTCTTCAGCTCGCCACTCTTCACCGAGCAGCTGGCGGGCTCGATGGCGCTGCAGCTCGAGCGCATCGAGGGCTGATCCGTGCGCCCACGGCAGATGGCGCGGCTCCTCGCCGCCGCGATCGTCTGCCTCTTCGCCCTCAACTGGCTCGAATCGCCCCTGCGCGCGCCCGCGGGCCGACGTCTCCGGATGCTGGCGGTGGCTCCGCAGTTCTGGGGCTACTTCGCCGCTCCGCTGCAGGACCGGATGGAGCTGTTTCGCCTCCGGGGAGGCAGCTGGGTGCGGGCCGACTTCCCCCTGGGCTCTCCGAGGAACCTCCTCGGCCTCGGACGGGGCCCGGTGGGACACAGCTCCGAGCTCCGCGCGCTGCTGAGGGATGCCCCGCTCGAGTGGTCGGACGCGACGGTCCGCGAGGGCGATCTGCCGGAGACGCCTTCCCCGGGCGTTCCAGTGCGAAACCTCGCGGAGCATCCCCAGCTCTGCGGTGACGTGCTGGTGCTGGACCGGACGCCGGTTCCCTGGGCATGGGCCGGCTCGCACCGTGCGGTGTCGATGCCGGTCAAGTTCGCCCGTCTGAGCGTCCAGTGCTGAGCCAGGCCGACAGACCCTGGACGAACGTGTATGGCGCTTCGCGCTCGATGCTCGCCGCGGCGACGCTTCTCACGCTCCTGGCAAATCCTGCCCGACGTCTGTTTCATCCGCTGGTCGGCGACGATCCGGGAATCATCGATCGCCACGCCATCGACGGGTGGAGCCTCTTCCTGATCGGACGGGACCATCTCGTCCTCGCGAAGCTCGTCGCGGTCATCGTCCTGCTCCTCGTCATCAGCGGCTGGAGACCTCGCCTGACGGCGCTCCCCCACTGGTGGATCTCGTACAGCGTCGCTGCGTCGGCCGCGGTCATCGACGGGGGCGACGTCGTCGCCGCAACGCTGACCCTCCTCTTGCTTCCCGTGGCGTTCACCGACCGGCGGAGGTGGCACTGGCGCGGAGTCGGGGACGGGAACGTGCCAGCCTCAGTCGCCGCGCAGACCGGCCTCCTCCTCATCCGCTTCCAGGTCTCGGTCATCTATCTCTTCGCTGCGGTGCTGAAGCTCCGGAGCGAGGAGTGGGCCAACGGAACGGCGCTCTACTACTGGTGGACCCATCCGAAGTTCGGCGCCTGGGGACCGCTGCGCTGGCTCACCGACCTCGTTGGGCCGACCCGTCTCGTGGTCCCGATGACCTGGGGCGTGCTGGTGCTCGAGCTCGGCCTGGCGTTCGCGCTGCTCGCGCCGGTGCGGCTGCGGAGCTGGCTGCTGCCGGTGGCGGTGCTCTTCCACGTCGGCATCGCGCTGCTCCACGGGCTTCCCTCGTTCGCGCTGACGATGATCGCGGCGCTGGTCCTCTACCTGCGGCCCGCGTGGAGGCCGCTCGCGCTGCCGGAGCTCCGGCGGCGGACGGCCGCAGCGCCATCGAAGCAGCTCGAGCCGTCCCCCCTCGCGCGCTGAGCTCAGGGCGGCGGCGAGCTGGCCTTCCACTCCGCGCGCCGCCGGTCCTGCTCGACCTTCCGCGCCTCGGCCTCGGACTCCTGACGCGGAAGCTCGGCCAGGCGGGTGCGGTGCATGTCGATGGCCAGCTCGAGGAGGCCGCGGTCGCGGTCCGGCAGCTCCGAGCCGTGCTCGTCGAGCACGCGCTGCGCGAACGCGATCGCGTCCTCGGACACCTGGCGCCGGTGCTCCACCCAGGTCCGGATCTCGTCCGAGGTGGCCGTGCCCGAGAGGACCTTGCCGTGGAGGTCGTTCCAGCTGGCGGCCTCGGCCTCGCGGCGCTTCAGGACCTCCGGGTCGTTCGTCGGCGCGGAGTCGAGCCAGTAGCGGTTCCGGGGAAGCTCGGCGCGCAGAGTTTCCAAGTTCACCGGGTAGCCCTCGTCGATCAGCGGCGCGGGTGAGCTCCGTGAAGGGTCGGGCAGCGGCGCGGCCGGGGGCGGTGCCGAGGACACGCGGGCGAGCGCGGGCGGGGGCGGCGGGATGGGCGAACGGGAAGCCGGCACCACCGGGGGCCGAGGACCGGGACCCGCCACCACCGGCTCGGGCCGACGGGAGGCCGCGATCCCGGCGGCGATGGCCGCGAGGAGCAGCGCGAGCAGGAGCAGGACCCAGCGGAACCGGCGCGACACGGCGGCCCGGAGTATCGCGTTCCCCGGGCCCGCCCGGAAATCCGGACTGGTGGAGCGGGTGCGAAGCGGAACCCCGAGACGCCCGGGCTGGACTGTCCGGCGGTTGAAAGAAATTTCACGGCGGACGACGCGCGCTGCGTCACGACCGCCGGACAATCTCGCCCGGAGTGACACGACGACGACGCGCGTCACCCGATTCGCCGGGATGCGCCGACTTGCGCGAGCACCGATGCTGACGGACGCTCATGCGGCCGCGAACTGGCGCGGACCCGAGCTCAGGGGGATCACATGACCCGGCGGATCGTCTTGGGGCTGCTGACCAGCACCCTCGCGCTGGCACCGGCGACGGCCCACGCCGAGGACCTCCTCGAGACCATCGTCAACGTGCTCGTGGACGGCGGGAACTCGTACGCGTGGGAGAAGGTCGCGCTCCCCGGAACGTGGTGCGGCAACGGGTCGCAGTTCAAGTTCTTCGTCCGAAGGACTGCGTCGCCCGATGTCCTGTTCTTCTTCGAAGGTGGCGGGGCCTGCTGGGACTACGACACGTGCAGCGGACGCGCCGGTGTCCTCGGCGCGGCGAACCCGAACGGCATCGCAGACGACTACATGCAGCAGTTCACGGCGAGGTACGTCTCGCCGCTCGTCAACGGGGCCGATCCCGGAATGCCCTTCCGCAGCCGCACGGACCTGATCACCAAGAACTGGAACATCGTCTACGTTCCCTACTGCACGGGTGACGTCCACGTGGGGAATCGCTACGCGACCTACACCGATCCCCGGCATGTCGAGCCGCCGCTACCGTGGGCCCACGTCGGGTACACCAACACGCTCTCCGTCATCGCCTGGGCGCACCAGGCGTTTCCGAACATCGACCGTCTGCTCGTCACCGGCTTCAGCGCCGGCGGGACCGGCACCTCGGCCGCGTACTGGTTCGTGCGCAACGGGCTACAGCCGCGGAGGTCGTGGCTGCTCAACGACTCCGGGCCGATCTACTTCACGCCGGGCGGCTGGGGGATCTCGCGCCTCCTGCACTGGACGATCGACGAGGCCTGGGGACTCGTCCCGGTCTTCTCGCAGATCCCGGGGTTCAGCGCCGGAGACTTCGGCAGCATCAATCTCCTGGTGGCGGACCAGTTCCCGCAGGACCACTTCGCGTACACGGGCTACAGCCGCGACTACAACTACTCGCGCTTCTCCTACGAGCAGTTCTGGGGACTGAGCAAGTCGGGCGTCCTCACCTTCTGGAAGATGGACGAGGACCGGTTCGTGAACACCGTCTCGACGCGCGCCAACTGGAGCTATTTCATTCCGTGGGAGAGGCAGATCAACGACAGCCACTGCAGCACCATCATCACCTTCATCGGCAGCCACGCCTGCCAGCAGATGGAGAAGAAGCACCACTGGTGGGAGTACTTGGAGTGGCCTCCCGGCGAGAGCTACAAGTGCTACAGCGAGTTCGTCGGGATGGACCAGTTCCTCCAGCAGTTCATCGGCCAGAATCGTCAGTTCCGGATCCAGGAGCCCGAGAACGGCTACAACGCCGAGGATCCCGGGATGAAGATCGTCGCTCCGCTGATCAACGCGGCCATCGACGGCTGAGGCTTCCCGGACACACACCGGGCGCTTCCCTGCAGCGAACGGTATGCCGGCTGCAACCCCCGTACCCCCGCCTTGCCCGGCCCCTCCGCCCGTGAGATCTCCACGGGGTATCGCGAGGTTCGCCATGCGCAAGGACTCACCGCTTGTCGCCTGCTCCATCGCCGCGCTGATCCTCGTCGTCGCCGGCGTCGCGCTGACGCCGTCGTCGGCCTGGAGGGCCGCATCCGTCGTGGCGCACCTCGCTCCGGCGCTGGCCTCCACCGCGACCGATCACGGGGCCACGGCGGTGAAGGCGGCGGGGCTCGGGATCCTGGCCGCGCCCGCCCTCCTCCGCGACGCTCCTCCGGCGTCGAGGCCGCACGAGCCGCAGGTCCGGGTGTGCCGCCGCGACCTGCCCCGGTCGTGCAACCGCCCGGTGGAGTGCCCGCAGAAGATGTTCCAGCGGCTCCACCTCGTCTTCCCGATCGACGGCTGAGCCTCGCCGTTCGCCGGCGGGCCCCCGCGAAGACCGAGTAGCGTCGCAAGCGTTCCGGGGGTGGGACGTCTCACCCTCGGTCATCGACATGTCCGCCCTGCTCCGCCGCATCTTCTTCGCGCCCATCCCGCGACTTCTGTGGACGGGGCTCCTGGCCTACGTCCTCCTCCGGCTGGTGCGCTGGCTGGCTCCGGGGCTCATGCACGCGTCCAACGTCTCGATCACGGGCGCGACCCGGAACGCAGTGCTCACGACGATCATCTTCGCGGCGGCGCTCTGGCTCTTCGAGCGCAAACGGCCACGTGACGCCGGCCTGGGGCTGGGCGGCGCGGTCTCCGGGACCGCGCGCGGGTTTCTCCTCGGCGCGCTGCTCCTGACCACCGTCACTGGCGTGATCGCGCTTGGCGGCGGCTACCAGCTCCTGGGCTGGGCGCCGATCCCCGCGGGCACCAGCCGCGCGGAGATGCTCACCCGCGCCGTCGTGATCTTCCTCGCGGTCGGCGTCTTCGAGGAGGTGCTCTTTCGCGGCATCCTCTTCCGTCAGCTCGAGCAGGCGATCGGAACCTGGCTGGCGATCATCGCGAGCGCCCTCTTCTTCGGGCAAGGCCACGGCGGGAACCCGGGCGCCACCTGGGTGAGCAGCGTCGCCATCGCCATCGAGGCGGGCGGCCTGCTCGCGGCGTCCTACGTCGCGACCCGGTCGCTCTGGATACCGATCGGGCTGCACTGGGCCTGGAACCTCTTCGAGGGTCCGGTGTGGGGCTCGCCGGTCTCCGGATTTCCGCTCGCGGTCCTGGCGGACGCGCGATTCCCCGGTCCCCGTCTGCTCACCGGCGGCGCGTTCGGCCCGGAGGCCAGTCTCCCGGGGATGATCCTCGGGGCCGCGCTGGGGGCGTGGTTCCTCGTCATCGCCGTGCGTCGCGGGCAGATCGTGACCCCCACGTGGATGTGGTGGATCGCGGCGCGCGTCCGCCGTGCCCCGCTGGCGCCTTCCACGCCTGCGCCGGCGGCAGAGCGCATCGCGCCACCGTCGACGGCCTGAGAAGCTAGCTGGCCTCGCCGATGAAGCGGGCCACCGCCTTCCACACCGCCTCGAAGTGCTCGCGGTCGAAGCCGGTCCCCGAGGCGACCCAGTCGAAGTGCGGCGGGACGTGGCGTGGCTGGTGGAAGTGTCCGAGGACGTCGTGGTGGTCCGCCCAGACGGCGGCCACCAGCTGCCCCCGCACCTGGCTCAGGGTGGGAACGATGCCGTCGTTGGCGCGGTGGTCCGGGATGCTCCCGTAGGCGCGACGGAGGAACTTGCGCTGCTCCGGAGTGACCTGGCCGGTCGGATCCCCCGGGCGACCGCGCGCCAGCCGGTAGAGCACGACATACAGGGCATGGGTGGTCTGGGCGTAGCCGCTCAGCCCGGCACGGGTGAGCGAGCGCAGGCCAGGTGGGCGCGCGCGGGTGATCACCTCGCCATAGCGGACCCCGGGCCGGTCGGCCGTGGCGGCGTTGAAGAGCTCCATCGCGGCGGGAGCGAGCTGGGGGACCAGACCCTGGTCGCTGTGGACATTGGAGAAGAACTCCTCGATCGCCCGCCGGCGCTTGCCGGCGAAGTCCGAGAGGAGCTGGAGGAAGAGCTGGTCCACCACCCCGGTGGGAGTGCTGTCCTTCCGACGGAGCAGCCGCGCAAGCCGGAGCGCGACGCCCACCGGCAGCCGGCCGGTGCGCAGCGAGTACACGGTGGCGAGCGAGAGCAGCTTCAGCAACTGGCTCCCGAAGAGCGACGTGAAGTGCTGGGCCAGCGGCGTCCCGTGGTGTGGCGCGGCCACGCCGACAACGGCACGCACCGAGGCGGCACATCGCTCGACGTCCACCTGGGTGGGGAGGGCGGAGCCGGGATTCAGCATCAGCCTGCCGTCGAGCGCACCGGTGGAATGGCCGACGATGCTCACCACGCCGCCGCGCTGGTCGATCAGCCGGTGGATGGACTCGGCGAGGAGCGCGGCGCGCCGGGGCAACGACGAGGATGGTTCGGTGAAGACGATGCGGATCTCACCGTCCACGCCGACGGCCGGGCCGACCTCGGCCAGGAGGTCCCGCACGTGCCCGAAGTACGTGAAGTCGCCCAGGTTCGCGAAGCCGAAGAATCCCGGGACGAGGACGACGTGGTGAGGTCCGGCCACCCGCGCGAGACCTTAGCGGGCCACGGGGGTGGGATTCACGGCCCCCGGCTCAGTCGAGCGTCGCGCCCGCCGCGAGCACCGTGTACGCGACACCCGCGGCCTTCGCCGCCTTGCCGAAGGCGCCGAGCGCGTCCGGCACCTCGGCATATCCCTGGCCGGAGTTTCCGTAGTGGATGGGAATCACCCGACGGGCGCCGAGGATCTGCGCGACCTCGACCGCCTGCTCGGGCGTGAGCGACATCGGGGCCGGGACCCGGGTGGTGCGGCCGAGCGTCTGGCGGAAGCCGTTGATCGGAAGGAAGGCGAGGTCGAACGGGCCGTAGGCGCGGCCGATGTTCCAGAACTGACCGTGGACCTGGGTGTCGCCCGCGTGGAAGACGCGGCGCCCTCCGCCGTCGATGACCCAGGAGACCTGCGGGCTGCCGAGGCCGTCCGAGGCGGGCACCGCGAAGACGGCGAAGTCGGCGGTGCGCGGGGACAGGAACTCGGGCTGGTAGAGCGCGACGGGGAGCAGCGGAACCTCGCGATCGCCCACGCGCAGCGCGGTGTCGCGGTCGCACACCAGACGGCTGCGGGCGTTGAACACGGGCTTCAGCGCCTCGGGCTGGCAGTGATCGCCGTGGTAGTGGGTGACCAGCGCGTGACGCTCCGGGGTGGACGCCTGGAGCGGGGTGCTGCCCGGCTCGGACGGGTCCACGGTGGCATCGACGAACAGCGTCGTCTCGCCCGCGACGAGTCGAACTCCGGCCCAGGTCAGCCGGGTGACGCGGAGCGCGGCTGGAGGTGGGGTGGACGCGGCGCGGACGGGCAGCGAGCGGAGCAGTGCCGTCGCTCCGACCAGCTCGAGGAGGGTTCGTCGGTGCATCCCGCGGTCGTACACCGCGGTGCGTGCCGTCGCCGGCCGTTTGCGGATCGGGCGAGCGCGCTGGCTGCAGGGACGCGAGGGAGGTGGGGCGAAGGACCCACGCAGGACGTGGTGCAGTCCCGGGTTCCCTCGGTGGAGGACAGCGCCGCGAGCAGGACGCCAGGCACGGGTCCTGCTCGCCGGCAGGACCTCAGCGGCCGGTGCCCGGGATCGTGCTCCCGGTCCCCGTCGTTCCGGTGGTGCCCTGGGTCCCGGTGGTCCCCTCGGTTCCGGTGTTCCCGGTGCCGGTCGTCCCGGTCCCCGTCGTGCCTGGCACGCCCGAACCCGTCCCGGGGACGCGGTACGTCCCGGTCGAGTCCGTCGTCGACGAACCGGGAGCCTGGTAGGTCCCGGTCGTTCCGGTGCCCGTCGTGCCGGCGCCGCCCGTGCCGGTCGTGCCCATCCCGGTCGTGCCGGTGCCCGTGGAGGACGTGCCGGTGCCCGTCGCCGCCCCGGTTCCGGTGGTCGACTGGCCGATGCCCGTCCCCGGGGTTGCCGTCGTCGACCCCGGCTGGCCGAGCCCGCTTCCGCTCGTTCCGGTCTGCCCCGCCGCGTTCCCGCTTCCCGGAGCGCCGAGCCCGGTGTTGGGGTTCACCGCGGCCGAGCCGCCGGTGGCCGGTGCCGGCGACGGCGAGTTCAGCGTGCCGTCGCTCCCCGTCGTCGTTCCCGCGCCGCCGGTGCCGGAGTACGCGCCCGTGCTGTCACGCGCCGTTCCCGTCCCCGGCTGGAGCGTCCCCGCCGTCCCCGGCTGTGTCGTGCCCGCAGTTCCAGTTCCCATCGGCGCTCCGGCGTTCCCACCGAGCGTCCCCGTGCCCGAGGTTCCGGTCGATGCGCCCGAGCCCGCGCTGCCGGTGCCGCCGGAGGCCTGCGCCAGCGCCGTCACCGGCCAGAGCGCCGCGGCACCCGCCAGCACGCCCGTTCCCACCCATCTCCATGCCGTTCGTTTCATGACCGTCGCCTTCTCCCGTCGTCCAGATTCTCTCTCCACAAGGTAGGGACCGGCAGGCCAGGCCGGGACCCCGGCCAGCCAGCGCCGACGCTCGCTTGCCCGTGCTAAGCGAGCAGGGTGGCCCAGGGACCCAGACCCATTCGGAAGATCCTGATCGCCAACCGAGGGGAGATCGCCGTCCGGGTCATCCGCTCGTGCCGGGAGCTCGGCATCCCGACCGTGGCGGTCTACTCGGACGCCGACCGGTCCGCGCTCCACGTGCGAATGGCGGACGAGGCGTACCGCGTGGGCCCGCCGCCCTCCCGGGAGTCCTACCTCTCCTCCGAGCGCATCCTCGACGCTGCGAGGTCCTCGGGAGCCGACGCGATTCATCCTGGCTACGGCTTCCTCAGCGAGAACGCGGCGTTCGTCCGGGCCTGCGAGGCGGCAGGCATCGTCTTCATCGGCCCGCCCGCGTCGGCGATGGACGCGATGGGAGAGAAGACCCGCGCCCGGGCCAACATGGAGAGGGCCGGTGTCCCGGTCGTCCCGGGCAGCACCGCGCCGTTCCCGACGGTGACCGAGGCGCGCGCGTACGCGGAGAAGATCGGCTTTCCGGTGATGCTCAAGGCTGCCGGAGGCGGCGGCGGCAAGGGCATGCGGCGGGTCGAGCGCGGCGCCGACTTCGACTCGGCCTGGCGAGCGGCGCAGGGCGAGGCGCTCAACGCCTTCGGAAA
>CAZDSB010000559.1:0-10803 GCA_964507515.1 uncultured Myxococcaceae bacterium | reverse complement strand
CGGAGCAGCACGCCGGAGTGGCTGACGTCGCGCTCGCTGAGCACGCAGATGTCCATCGGATCGTGATCGCCCTCGACGTTTGGCCGTCCGGTGCGCTCGGCACAGCGCTGCCCGACGGTCTTCCCGCAGTAGGTCTGGGGGATGAAGCCGTAGAGGGTCGGCGAGAAGCTCGAATAGAGCTGCGGGCGATCGATGCGGAGGTGCCCCGAGCCCTTGTCGAGCTCGTACTTGATGGCGTCGGTGGGGACGATCTCGACGTAGACCGTCACCTCCTCCGGCGCACGGTCTCCGATGGGCACCCCGTGCCAGGGATGCGCGGCGAAGCGCATCGCCAGGAGCCGCTCGAGCGTGTTCTGGTCCTTGTTGGCGCTCATGAGGCCAGCATCTCCTCCACGCGCCGGTTCCCCTCCTCGAGGAGCGCGGCGACCGCATCGTGCGCCTGCCGGGTCAGCGTGTCACGGTCCTCCCGGCGGAGCCCGGTGGTGGGAATCGGCTTTCCGACCCGGAGGACCAGCGGACGGCCCGAGTGCACCCAGAGCCCCCCCTTGGGCGTGATCTCGTGCGCGCCGGCCAAGGCCAGGGGAACGAGCGGCACCTGCGCGTCGATGGCCAGGACAGCCGCGCCCTTCTTGAACGGCCGGAGCTTCCCGTCGGTGCTGCGGGTTCCCTCGGCGAAGAAGAGGATGCTGGTCGTGGTCCGGACCTGCTCGATGGCCGCCTCGATGCGCTTGCGGTCCCCCTCGGAACCCGTGCGCTCGACGCGGATGTTACCCATTGCCTTCACCGCCGCGCCGAAGATCGGGATCCGGTAGACCTCCTGCTTCGCGACGAAGCGGAAGTGCTTCGGGATCCGGAGGAAGACGTAGGGGGCGTCGAAGTTCGACTGGTGATTGCAGACCAGCACGCAGGTCCCGGTGGGAAGATTCTCCAGCCCGCCCACGTCCTCGCGAGCGGCGGTCGCGCCGACCACCGCGCTGCACCAGGCACGGATCAACGGATCGGCGCGCTCCGGCCGGCCGCGCGAGAGCGAGAGGGCGATGACGATCGGTCCCACCACGGCGCTGCTCCCGACCGCCGCGTACGCCGCCACGGTGTGGAGGAGCTCGCCGATCATACGAAGCGGTTCGCCGGGAAGAGCAGCACGTCGTCGATGCGCTCGGCCCCGAGGAGGAGCATCAGCACCCGGTCGAGCCCGATGGCGACGCCCCCGGATGGGGGCATTCGCCCCACCGCCTCGAGGAACGCCTCATCGAGTGGATAGGCGGGCCGTCCCCGGGCCACCCGGAAGGCGCGCTCCTCCTCCAGGCGGCGCCGCTGCTCCGCGGCGTCGGTCAGCTCGGAGAAGCCGTTGGCCAGCTCGAGCCCGTGCGCATAGAGCTCGAAGCGCTCGGCGACGGACGGGTCCTGAGGGCTGAGCCGGGCGAGGGCGGCCATCGAGGCCGGATAGTCGATCAGGAAGGTCGGCCGGTCACGTCCCAGCCGCGGGTCGACCCGCTCGAGGAAGAGCCGGAAGAAGACGTCGTCTAAGCCGTCCCCGGGCTCGGTCCGGACTCCGGCACGGCGGGCGGCCTCGGCGAGCGATCCCGCATCGGAGGCCTCCCGGAGGTCGATGCCGGTCTCGCGGCAAAGGGCCTCGCGCACCGTGAGCCGCTCGTAGGGGCGGCGCCCGAAGGGCTCGGCGCGATCGAGCGCTGCGGCCGCGGCGGCGAGGACGGACTCGAGGTCGTCCATGATCGCCCGGTAGTCCGCGCGCGGGCGATAGAGCTCGAGCATCGTGAACTCCGGGTTGTGCGTCGAGCTGACCTCGCCGTTCCTGAAGACCTTGCAGATCTGGAAGATGGGCCCCGAGCCGTCCGCGAGGAGCCGCTTCATCGCGTACTCGGGGCTTGTGTGGAGGTAGAGGGTGCGGGCCCGGCCGACGTCGGTCTCGGGCAGGAACGGCACCTCGAAGGCCCGGATGTGTGGCTCCATCCCCGGAGCGGGCACCAGGAGCGGGGTCTCCACCTCCTGGTAGCCCAGGGCCTCGAGGCTCGCGCGGATCGTGTGTTGTAGGACCTGGCGGGCACGTGCGGCGCCCCACTGCGAAGGATTGGGCATCCCGGCGCTCGACGGTACAGTTCGCCCCTTCATGCGTCCACGGGTCTCGTCCCTTCTCCTCGCGCTGCTTTTCGCCGCCTGTGCCAGCCAGCCGGTCGCTCCGGCCCCGGGGCCGAAGCCTGCCTCCCAGAACCCGGAGCGCGACGCGCTCGCGCCGGCCGTCGCCGACCTCGCCGCGAAGGCCGAGGCCCTGCTCCGCTCGCAGGACGAGCTGGTATGGAAGCACTGGACCGAGGGCGTCCCCGCGGATCTGGCCAGGACCTACGTCGGCACGGAGGGCTGGCTCACGCCGGAGTCAGTGGCCCGGGTGGCGCGACTCGGCTCGCTGACCACCGACGAGCGCGAGCGACGCGCGCTGGACCACCTCCACGCCTACCTCGCCGGGGAGTGGATGGCACAGCAGCTCGCGGACGTCTCCGACGCGATCGCCAGCCTGGAGCAGTCGCTGACCTTCCAGGTCGCGGGAACCGATCGCCCGTACCGGAACCTCGAGTCCATCCTGGCGTCGGAGAAGAGCGCGCTGCGGCGGAAGCAGATCTACGAGGCGGCGACCCCGGCGGTGGAGAAGGTCTCTGCGCTCGTCGACCGTCGTGGCGCCCGGGCTGCCGAGCTGCTTCCGGCGCTGAACCTCGATCCAGCTGCCTGGACGACGGAGCTCCGGGAGGCGACGCCCGAGCAGCTGGGGAAGCTCGCCGAGGCGGTGCTGAGCCGGACCCAGGATGCCTGGACCGCCGCGCTCACCCGGCTGGCGCAGCGCGAGCTCCAGCTGCCGCTGGACCGCATCGGCCGGCAGGACCTGCCGCGCCTCGTGCGTCTGCCAGCCACCGAGGGCTTCAAGCGCGCAGAGGTCATCCCGCGGATCCGGAGCACCCTCGGCCCCCTCCAGCTGGATCCCGCGGCGCTGAAGACCGTGACGCTCGACGCCGGGGACTCGCCGAAGAAGAACCCCCGGGGGCTGGTGCTCGGCGTGGTCGTGCCGACGGACGTGCGCATCTCGCTGAAGCCGGCGGGAGGGGCGCGGGACCAGCGGAGCGCGCTGCACGAGTTCGGCCACGCGATGCACGACGCCTTCACCGAGGAGCGCCGCTTCGAGCTGGCGAAGCTCGGCAACCGCACCGGAGCCGAGGCCTTCGCCGCGCTCCTCGAGTCCCTCACCGTCGAGCCCGGCTGGCTCGAGCGGTCGGGGCTGTCGTCCGACGCGACCCGCGCATGGATCCAGGGAGTGAGCGTGCAGGAGCTCTTCCTCGTGCGGCGCGCGGCGGGCAAGGTGCTCTTCAACGTCGCGGCGTCCCGTCCGGCCGCCGACCTCCACGCCGCCTATCGCGCAACGATGGACCGCGCCTACGGGCTACCGGGGACGGTGCAGGACGAGGCCCGGCTCACGCTCGACGAGGAGTCGACGCTCGGGGCGGCGGACTACCTCCGCGGATGGCTGCTCGGGGCGCAGATCAGGTCGATGCTGGTGAAGAAGCTCGGCGCGCGGTGGTGGGAGGATCCGAAGGCGGGGGATCTGCTGAAGCCGCTCCTCGCGCCGGGGAACGGCCTCGACCCGGACGGGCTGGCGCGGTTGCTCGGTGAGCCGGGCGTGTCGGTGGATGCGTTCCTGGCGGCGATCGTCCCGCGCCTCTCCGGCGCCGGCGCCGAGGGCCAGTCCCCTGCGCCAGCGGCTCCAGCGAGCCCGGCGACCGGATCGTCGAGCGGTCCTGCGCCTGCCACGAACGGATCCGCCGCCGTCGTTGCCCCGGTCGTCTCGCCGCCGCCCGCTCCCGCGGTTCTTCGCGGGACCTCTCCGGATGCCGGAACGAGCAACGCGACCGGATCGTGGTGAGGACGCGCCGTCGGCGCTCGCTACGGGAGCGGATGCGCCGCGAGGTAGTCCAGCATCGCAGGCTCGCGATCGACGCCGCTGCCGTCCGCGATCCCGTCCGGCCAGCGGATGTGCGCGAGCGTCGCCTCGACGAGGGAGCAGCTGGAATCACAGCCGGTCGCGACGGTCCCGTCGCTCGCCAGGAGCAGCTCGGTCAGGTCCGCCGCCCCGATGGTGGTCCGGAGCAGGCCCAGCCAGCCCTCGACGTCGAAGCCAGGGGCGGCGCCCTGGGCGGCGGCCTGCGCGGCGTCGCAGCAGACGATGCTGCAGGCCCGGTGGGCGATGAACACCGGGACCGTCGACGACGGATACGGCCGGTAAGCGCAGCTCGACGTCTCGGCCGAGGGCGGCTCGAGCGGATCCGCCCCGTCGAACACCGCCACCGCGGCGATGCGGTTGCCACCTGGCGTCGGCGTCTGGTGGCGAACGAGCGCGTAGAGCTGGGAGAAGAAGGCGCCGTTGGACCAGCCGGTCAGATAGATGCGCTTCGGGTCGACACCACCCTCGGCGACGAGTGAGTCGATGAGGTGGTCGAGCGCGCGGAGGTCGGGACTGGTGGCGAAGTTCCGATCGTAGAACTCGTGCCGGGCGCAGGGCGGGTTTCCGTTGGGATTCGCCGCCAGGTTCCGGCCCTGGTCGGCGGCGAGGACGAATCCCGGGCCGTCACCGAGATCGAAGCTCGCGGCCTTCGCGCGGAGCGAGGTGGCGTCGTAGATGTTCTCCGCCGAGCCGCCCGAACCGTGGAGGAAGACGAGCAGAGGTCGGGGCGAGCTCGCCGCTGGCTTGAAGACGCACGCGGCGCGCTCCTGCCCGTTCACCGGATCGGTCCAGGTGCGTGCGTCCCCGTCGTCGAAGTCCGGACGGTTGAGCGCGTGGGTGTGGCATTCGGGGAGAGTGATTGGCTCGGTCAACGTCGTCCGGCCAATCCCCACCAGCGCGTCCGGGCACGGCGCGGCCCCGGTGCACACCGGTGGGTCCTGACAGAGGCCGGTCCGCCCGTCGCAGTAGGCACCGGTCGCGCAGACGTCCGGCTGGCCCGAGTCCGGAGCTCCACCGTCGGGCGTCCCCGCGTCGGGGCCTCCGCCCGAGGAGCATCCGGCAAGCGCGAGCACGAGGACCGCGAGCGTTCGATTCACGGCGACCACCCTGTCGATGGAAACCCGCCCCGACGCCGGGAGTTGCGGGGCAGCCGATCCCCCTCGCGCACCGGCAGATCGACCGGGCTCGACTCGCGATGGCTGCGTCACGGGACCCCTCTCCTGCAAGCGCCTGGAATCGACCCGGACGGGCCGGGTAGTCGCCCTGCCATGATCGGCGAGCTCCTCGTCGTCGTGACCCTCGCGGCTCCCGGCAGCTCGACCCTGGACCGGATGCGATCCTGGGTCGGAGATGCGAGCGCGGTCGCGGGCATCGCAGGCTATGACGCGACCGCCGACTGCTCGGGTCCGCGCGGGCGGTACCGGACACGCATCGCGCTCCATCGATCCGATGGCTGGGCTCGCTTCACCCAGTGGAAGGACGGGGCGCAGAGCTGGGATTCCGTGGTGGTCGGCCGAACCGTCTGGGAGTGGGACGAGGGCGACCACTGGAACTCGAGCGACGACGCAGGCCGGGCGCGGAACCTGGGCCACCAGTTCCTGTGGATGGTGCTCTTCCCTGACGAGGTCTTCCATTCATTCGGAGAGCCCCGGGCCGGTACCCTCGATGGCACGCGGGTCGAGTGGATTCCCGCGCTCGACACCGCGGGACACCCCGTCGAGCTCGCGGTCGAGGCCAGCGGGCGGCCCAGGGGCCTCAGGGTCGAGCACGGCGGAACCGTCGGCACCCTCATCATCCGATGGTCCTCCTGGAACCGGGTGAAGGGGGTGCGCCTCCCGTTCGCGGTGGAGATCGCGCAGGGCGGGGACAGGTACCGGTTCAGGTTCCGCCACCCGCAGATGCACCCGCCAGCGGACGCCGGCTGGACGCCGCCCTGATCAGGCCGCTCGTCCGCCTCACGCGTTCAGCCGCCGACGGGCTTGCCGCAGTTCCCACAGAACTTCGCGCCCGGACCGAGGTCCGAGCCGCACTCGGTGCACTTCCTCGCCACCGGCGCCATCGGCTGACCGCAGTTGCCGCAGAACTTCCCGCTGCCCGGCGTGCCGCAGTTCGGGCACGGCGTCCCGGCCGCCGCCACGTTTGCCGGCGCCGGAGCCGCGGGCGGCCGCTGCTGCTGCCCCTGCTGGAAGGCCTGCGCCATCCCGAACCCGACGCCGAGCCCGGCGCCCTGCAGCGCCGCGCCGCCACCGCCACCCTCCCCGCCCTTCGCCATGCCCTCGGCCGCACCGAGCATCGCCTGCCCTTGCGCGTAATTCTGGAAGCCGCCGGCGAGCTTGCTGTACGCGGTATCCTTCGTCAGGCGCTTCAGCGTCGTCTCGTCCTCGTCCTTGATGGAGACGGTGAAGTTGCCCATCCGGACGACGGTGAGCCCGTAGCCGTCCACGTGCGGCTTGAAGCCGGCGATGACGTCCTGCTCGATCTCCTCGGTATAGGCGCCGGAGGTCACGTCGAGCAGCGGCCACCTCTTCTTCACCAGCAGCTCGGCGATCCGGTCGCGCACGACCTTGAGCACCTGGCTCTTGAACCAGGCGAGGAACTCCTCGTTGCTGGTGCGCCGCAGGCCGACCAGGCCGAGGATGAGCTTCTCGGGCTCGGTCACCTTCACCGAGAAGTCTCCGTACACCATCGTCCCGATGCCGAGCCCGGTCTCCGGGTCGCGCACGTCGCCGATGGGCCCGCCGAACTTCACGCCCGGGAACTCACGGATGCCGACGAAGTAGATCTCCGAGACGAAGAGATTTCCGCCGGTGGCCGCCTCGACCAGGCGTCCGATGAACGGGATGTTCTGGGTGTCCAGCGTGTGGCGTCCGGGCCCGAGCTTCCCCTGGACCTGGCCGTCCTTGACGAAGATGGCGACCTCGTCCGCGCCGACCGTGAGCTGGGTCATCATCCGGACGTTCCGCTCCGGATATGCGTAGATGATGTCGTTCTTCGCGGCGTCGGCGCGGGCGATGAAGTTACGCTGCGCTTCACCCTTCAGTGCATCGAACAGACCCAAGGCGGACCTCCCAGGCGGGGACCTTCGTCGCTGATCACGAGGCGTGGGCGGCTGGATTGCTCCTTGCGCCTTCCGTGCCACGAGGATCGCACAGGAGCACGGGACGTTGCGAGCCCGGGGGTTCGATCCACCACCCCGCTGAACTTCAGGTCCAGTGGCTCACGAGGCGCTCGCGGTCGAACAGCCGGACGCTCGCCCGGACGAGGACAATGTCGAGCACGAGCACCACCGCGCCCTGCAGCGCGTAGTAGCCCGTCCCGGCACGGATCCACCCTGCCAGCTGGCCTCCGACGAGCCCCATCAGCGGCAGCACCACCAGCGCCGAGAGCTGCTGCGCGAGACGGGCCTCGCCGACGCGCGCGGAGACGAGCACGGCGAGCCCGTTCCCCAGGAAGGCGAACAGCGGCGCAACGATCCCGACGCCGAAGAGCCACATCCCGTTCGGCAGCACCGGCCCGTGCACCAGCGGCCAGGCGACGGCGTCCACCGCCACGACGAACACCGCGAAGGACATCCAGGTGATGGCCACCGCCGGCACCACCGAGGCGAGGCTCTTGCCCAGCAGCAGCTCGGACGCGCTCACCGGCGCCGCGAGGAGGGGCTCGAGCGTGCGGCGCTCCTTCTCGCCGGCCACGCTCTGCGACGAGATGAGGATGGGGACGAACACCGGCATGAGCAGGAAGATGCCGAACCAGTCCGCCACCAGCTTGTCGACCATGAACCGGACCGGGTCGGTGTTCAGCGGCAAGGTCGGATCGTAGTACAGCGCCATCGAGCGGAAGGTCACGACGTCCGGGTGTCGGAGCCAGGCCCAGACGACGCCCGTCGGGACGAGCACCAGCACCGCGGGCAGCGCGAGCATGCTCGCCAGCAGCCCGGGGTTCTTCTGGAGGTCGAGGGCCTCCTTCCAGGTGACGGCGAGCGCGCGGTGGAGGCGAAAGCTCACGTGGCCTCCGTCTCGCTGCCGCGGGTGAGCTCGAGGTAGACGTCCTCCAGCGCGCGCTGGGCGGGGAGGACCGCGTGGATCCGCGCCCGACCCGCGGCGAGGAGCGCCACCACGTCGGGGATGCCGACACCTCCGGCGAGCGTAACCCGGAGCACGTGGCCCTCGGCAACCCACACGCACGGCGGGACGATGGGCTCCAGGGCCTCGCCCGCGGCGCCCGCGCTGCCCTCGACGTGGATCTCCACCAGCCCGGTCTGCCGGCGGAGCTCGGGGACGGTGCCAACCGCGAGGAGACGCCCCTTCACCACCGCCACCCGGGCGCAGAGGCGCTCCACCTCGGCCATGTTGTGCGAGCAGAGAACGACCGTGCGGCCGTCCGCTGCCAGCTCGCCGACCGCCTCGCGGACCGACCTGGCCGATTCGGGGTCGAGCCCGCTGGTGGGCTCGTCGAGGAAGAGGGCCTGGGGGTCGTGCAGCAGCGCGCGGATGAGCGCCAGCTTCTGCCGCATCCCCTTGCTGAAGGTGCCGCACTTGTCGTCCTCGCGCCCCCCGAGCCCGAAGCGCCGCATCCATCCACGGGCGGCGTCCCACGCCTCGGCCGTGTCGCGATGGTGGAGCTTCAGGAAGAAGCGGAGGTTCTCCCGCGCGGTGAGGCGGTCGTAGAGGCCGGGCTGCTCGGTGAGGAGCCCCACCCGCGAGCGGAGCGCCTCCCCGTCGCCGTCCAGGGGCACGCCGCACACCGTGGCCTGCCCGGACGTCGGGCGGAGCAGGCCGGTCAGCATCCGCACGGTGGTGGTCTTCCCGGCGCCGTTCGGGCCAAGGAGGCCGAAGACCTCACCCTCGGCGACGTCGAAGTCCAGTCCCTCGACCGCGGTGCGCGGACCGAAGACCTTGGTCAGGGAGCGGACCTGGATGCGGCTCAATCGATGGTGACCAGGACGAACTTCACGTTGAGATCCCGGTCCACCTGCTCGATCCGGTGATCGGGGCCGATGGCCTGGCGGAGCAGCCCCAGCCGCGGGTGCTCGACCAGCGCCCACTTCCGGCCGGGCAGATTCGCGAACGCCGCCATGCGCGCGGGGCTGTCCTTGATCTGCTTGACCGTGTTCTTGCTGTAGAAGGTCTCGCCCTTCCAGTCCATCATGTAGGCCACGATCGGCTCTCCGGGAGCGCGGCGATCGTAGTACCTCCAGAAGAGATCGCGCTGCGTCCAGTGGTGGCTCAGATCCACCCAGTGGCTCCAGCTGAACCACAGCGCGAACCCCAGGGCCAGCGCTCCGAGGCTTCCCACCAGGCCGGTCCGCGAGTTCCGGAGCGCTCCGAGCGCCGCCGCCACCCCACCGAGGGTAAAGGCCCAGATCATCCCCATCTTCACGTTCACCGGCGTGCGGAGATTGGTGGCCAGCGCGCCGACCCGCGGGGCGACGGCCGGGATGACGAGCAGCAGGACGCCCACGGCGGCGCCCACCACCGCGACCTCCAGCGCGGACCGGCGGTGCAGCGACGGACCGCTCAGCGCGGCCCAGACGACGAGCGCCGCGGCGCCGAGCACCAGGCATCCGAGGAGGGTCAGCGGGCTCGCCAGGGCCGGGATGCTCGTGGTCGCGAGCGCGGTGAGGCCCACCGCCGCCACCAGGAGCCCGGGCATGCGTGTCCGGAACCGGTCGGCGCGGTCCTCGCCTCCGGCCCCCACCGTCATCCACGCCCCGACCGCGAGGAGCACCGCCGCGACCAGATCCCCGCTCGCGAGCGGGCGACGCGACCAGCCGAACAGCACGGCCCGGGTGTCGAGCTCGTGGGGGTACGCCCGCTCGTAGTTGTAGACGAAGAGATCGGTGAAGTCCTTGGGCGTGGTCGCGAGGTCCTTCGCCACCAGGAAGAACAGCACCGCCCCGAGCAGGAGCGGGATCGCATACGCCGCAGGCCCCTCGTCCCAGAGCTGGTCGAGGAACAGCGCCACCAGGATCGCCACCCCGGGCATCACCGGGAGGAAGTAGTGGTGGAACTTGGTCGCCGAGGCGTCCATCAGCAGGAAGCTGAAGAGCATCCACACGAGCGCCATGAAGGCCACCCGTCCCCGCACGTCCAGCTGCCGCAGCCGCATCGGCGAGATCACCGCCAGCGCGCCGGGCAGCAGCGCCACCCAGGGGAACAGCGCGTAGCCGCCCTGCTCGATGAAGTAGATGAACGTGCCGCCGGGGGTCGTGGTGTGCACGCCCTCGAAGAGGCGGTTCAGGTGGTCGTGGATGAAGAACCGGTAGAAGAACGTCTTCCCCTCGTTGTCCACCGCCGGGAAGGCGCACATCACCGCGTACCAGGGCCCTGCGATGGCGAAGAACAGGAGGATGCCGGTGAGGAGCCGCATCCGCGACATCTCGGCGAAGAGCACGGGCATCGGCTGCTTCCCGTCCCGGACCTCCTTCCGGAACTCGACCCGCGTGAGCCACTGCCAGTGGGCGGCCCGCCCCGCCGCGTCCCAGGGGAAGACGCAGGCCAGCGCGTAGCCGAGGAGGATGACCGCCGGCAGGCCCACCCCGAGGAGTCCCTTGGCCAGGGTGGAGAGCCCGCAGAAGACGTAGAACGCCATCCACCACGCCGTGCGATGGCGGGTGCGGTCGTCGAACAGGCCGATGATCGCGCAGGCCATCGCGGCGATGAGGCAGGCGACGAACGGCGTGTCTGTGACCACCTGGCGAGTGATGAGGAAGAAGAGCGGCATGGTGGCGAGCACCACCGTGCTGGCCAGCCCCACCCGACGGTTCACGGTCCGGCCCAGGGCCACCGCCAGCAGCGCCA
>CAZDSB010000558.1:0-5936 GCA_964507515.1 uncultured Myxococcaceae bacterium | reverse complement strand
CACTGCCGACGGGGGCACCGGCCGACGAGCGTTGGCGCGTGGATGGAGAATGGTGGTCCGACGAGATCGGATTCCAGCGCGCGACGCTGAAGGACGGATGCCCCGCCCAGAAGGCCACGCCCACCGTCCGCTGACTCACGTTTCCCGGGCGGCCGAGCGGCCTTCTCGGGTGGGGAGTGCGGGCCTAGCTTGTTCCCTCGTGGGTCCGTGAGACCCGGGTCGCAGGCCAGGGTGGGACGGAGGAGAGGGTGACGGCGTTGGCGTGGCGGGGAGCGACGGTTGGGCTGTGGGTGTGGGCGGTGCTCTCGGGCGCCGTTGCGCACGCCGCGTCAGCGCATCCGCCGGCGCAGGAGCGGACCGGCCCGGCGGTCTTCCGGCTGGACCTCTCGGACGCGCAGCGTGAGCAGCTCACCGAGGCCAAGCGTGAGGAGCTCATCAACCAGCTGGAGACGCTGGTGCGCCGCTTCCCCGACGACTCTCTCCGCAAGCCGGATCTGCTCTTCCAGCTGGGTGAGGTCTACTGGGAGAAGAGCAAGGCGCTGCGGCGTGGCGAGATGGAGGCCGCCGGTGACTCGACCACCGTGGACCACCGGGCCAGCGACGCGGTCCGGGGCCGGGCGATGGAGGCCTATGCGCGCCTCCTCAAGACCTTTCCGAAGTACGAGCGGCGCGACGAGGTGCTCTTCTCGCTCGCCTACGACCTCGAGGACGTCGGGCGTGGCGACGACGCGGTGACGCAGTACCGCACGCTCATCCGCGACTTCCCGAAGTCGAAGTACGCGCCGGACGCGTGGCTCGAGCTCGGCAACCACGCCTTCGACAAGGGAAACCTCGCCGCTGCCCAAGACGCCTACCAGCACGCCTCGCGCATTGGCTCGGCCCGGGTGCGGAGCTACGCGACCTACAAGCTGGCCTGGTGCGACTTCAACCTCGGGGACTTCGAGGGCGCACGGGAGAAGCTGGCCCGGGTGGTGGACGGGAGCGCCGGCGGAACCAAGACGCTCCTCGATCTCCGCACCGAGGCGCTGGTCGATCTGACCCGCGTCTACGTCCGCCTCGAGAAGCCGGACGAGGGCCTCGCGTACTTCCAGCGGACCACCCAGGGGGCCGAGCGGCGAAAGCTCGTCACCCGGCTGGCCAACGCGCTCACCGACGCAGGGGAGCTGAATGGCGCCCTTCGGGTCTACAAGGCCGCTCTCCAGGCCGAGCCGCTCGCGCCCGAGGCGGCCACCTGGCAACAGGCGGTGGTGCGGGTGCACGACGGGCTCCACGACCGCGACAGCGTCCGGACCGAGGCGCAGCGGCTGGCGGAGATGGTGCACCCCGGCACGCGCTGGTGGACCGCGAACGCGAAGGCCCCCGACGCGCTGAAGGCCGGCTTCGAGGCCGCAGAGGAGACGCTCCGAACGCTGGTGACCGGGTACCACCAGGAGGCTCAGCGCACCCAGTCGCCGCGGACGTACCGGCTCGCGGCGGACGTGTACCGGGCCTACCTGTCGGCGTTCGCCCGCGACGCCGATCCGGAGTGGACCTCGGACTACGCCTTCAACATGAGCTTCTACGCGGCGGAGACCGCCTGGGGCATGGGCGACTGGCGCGCGGCCGCCGAGCAGTACGAGCGGGTGATGGACTTCAAGATTCCCGACCGGCCCACCGCGCGCGAGGTGAGCGACGCGAAGTACCGCGCCACCGCGGCCTACGACGCGGTGCTGGCCTGGACCCGCCTGGTGGACGCCGAGCACGGGCGAGGTCAAGGCGGCCGCATCGACGAGAAGCAGAAGGGCGTCCTCGGCACGCACGCCGCCACCCTGGCGACGACCGCCTCCCCGCTCAGCGAGGCCGAGCAGCGGCTGGTCGCCGCGTGCGACCGCTATGCGGACCGCTTCCCCGATGCGAAGGACGCGCTCGACATCCGCTACCAGGCGGCCGTGGTGTTCTTCGAGCGGGGCCAGATCCCCGCGGCGCTCGAGCGCTTCGACAAGCTCATCGCCCGCGCGCCCGACTCGGACCGCGCCCGCCAGGCCGCGGACCTGACCCTGAACGTGCTGGAGAAGAAGGGCGACTGGCTCGCGCTCAACGCGACGGCGCAGCAGTACGCGAAGAACGCCTCGCTGGCACGTCCGGGGACGGACTTCGCGAAGCGGGTCACGAAGGTGGCCGAGGCGAGCCGCTACGCCTGGGTGAGCGAGGTGGTCCACAAGCAGCAGCACCAGGATGCGAAGGCCGCCGAGGAGTTCCTCCGGTTCGCGGACGACTATCCACGCTCGGACCACGCCGCGCAGGCGCTCACCTACGCGATGGCGCTCCTCGAGCAGCAGGGACAGCTGCAGCGCGCAGTGGAAGTGGGACACCGCGCGCTGACGCAGTACCCGGACACGCCGCTGCGGCTGAAGCTGGCGCACGGGCTGGCGGATCTCTCCGCCCAGCTCGGCGACTTCCGGCAGGCGGCCGAGGCGAGCGAGGCCTTCGTGGCCGCGTACGCTCGCGCGCGTGCCGGCAAGGACGGCCCGCGCATCGAGCCCGCCCTGCTGCAGGAGGCCTCTGCCTGGGTGGCGCCCGCGCAGGGCGAGGCCGGTCTCTACTGGGCGGCGGTGGGCAAGCCCGAGCGCGCCATCGCTGCTTACCAGGCCTACCTCAAGGCTTACCCGGACCGGAAAGACGCCTCCGAGATTGCGCTCGCTCTGGGCAAGCTCCAGGAGGACGCGGGCCGGCTCCCGGCGGCGGCGCAGGCGTACGAGAAGGCGGAGGCGCTCGCTCCGCAGTCCGCGGCCCCGCGGCGGTTCGAGGCGCTCGGCCTGCAGCTGCAGGCGTGGCGCAGGGCGAAGCAGCCGTCGCGGGTGAAGGCCGTGCAGCAGCGCGTGCGCCAGCTCTGGGCCGGGCTCGCCCCCGACGCCCGGAAGGATCCGGCGGTCGTGTCGACCTACGCCCAGCTGGTGTTCGACGACGCCGAGCCGCTGTTCGAGCAGTACCGGCGCATCGATTTTGCGCGGGTCCACACCGTCCAGGCGGACCTCGCCAAGAAGCGCGCGTCGCTCAAGACGCTCGAGCAGGCCTATGTGGGGGTCATCTCGACCGGTGACGGCCGGAGCGGCATCGCGGCGCTGACCCGCATCGGGGAGGCGTACGCCGACTTCGCGACGAAGATCCGCCAGGCGCCGACGCCGAAGGAGCTCTCGGAGGAGGACCGCTCCCGGTACCGCGACGAGCTGGAGCAGCTCGCGGCTCCGCTGGAGCAGCGCGCGCTGGACACGCTGCAGAAGGGCCTGGCGAAGGCTTACGAGCTGGGCATCTACACCGACTGGACGCTCCGCGCTCAGGACGACGTGAACGCGCTGCAGCCGGGGACCTACCCGCCAAAGACCCGGGTGGCGCTCCGCACCCCGGACCCTGGCGCGCCGCTGGCCGCGCCGGACGGCTCCGCCCCGGTCGCCCTGGGCAAGGGAGGCGAGCGATGACCCGCGCGCTCTTGCCGACGCTGCTGGCAGGCGCCGTCCTCGCCGGCTGCGCGGGCTCTCGCGCCACCGGCCCCGGACCGGCCTCCGCGGCCGCGACCGCCGAATCCTCGCCCGGGCCGGCCGGGGCAGCGAAGCCGGACGTGGTCTCCACCGGGGCGGCCACGAGCGGCAAGGCCGCTCCATCTGCCGCTCCGCCGGCGGCATCGAGCCGGCCGGGGGACGACCGGGCCGGGACGCCGACGGTGGGCCACCGCGCGCCCCATGCGGAGGGTCCGCTCGCCGACGGCGTGGAGGCCTTTCGCGCCGGACACTGGCAGCAGGCGGCGGACGCCTTTCGGGCCGCGCTCCGGCGTGACCCCGACGACGCCGACGCCCAGTTCGATCTCGCTCTGACCGAGGAGCGGCTGGGCGGGGCGGACCGCGCGCGCTCGGCCTACGAGGCGGCGCTGAGGCTCGACCCGGACCATCTCCCATCGCTCGTCAACCTGGCTCGACTGGAGCGGAAGACGGGGCGGCCGGAGCGCGCGGCCCAGATCCTCGAGGCGGCGTCGCGGCGTCCTGCGCTGGCCTCGGAGCCAGGGCTGTGGGTGCAGCTGTCGATGACCGAGCGACTCGCCGGTAACCTCGACGACGCCGAGAAGGCGGCTCGCCACGCCCTCAGCCTCCGCCGGGACCCCGGCGCCTACGAGGCGCTCGCCCTGGTCTCCACCGCTCGCGGCCAGCACCGGGAGGCCGAGCTGCTGGCGACCTCGGCCCTGCGGCTCGACGAGGCGCGGGCCTCGACGCACGTGACCCTCGGCCTGGTGGCCTACCGCCTCGGAGAGGTGGGGCGTGCCCGCTCCGAGTTCGATCGCGCCGCGGCGCTGGACCCGGGCTCGGCCGACGCCTGGGCCAACCTCGGTGCCCTGGCCCTCGGATGGCGCGACTACGGCGGTGCGGAGCGCGCGTACCGCCGCGCGAGCGATCTCGAGCCGTGGGCGGTGGAGTCGCGGCTGCACCTGGCCGAGGCGCTCTCGGCGCAGGCTGCGGAGGATCCGGCGAAGGCGACCGCGGCCGCCGCCGCCTACCGCGAGGTGCTCGCCCGCGCTCCGCAGCGGTCGGACGCGATCTGCGGCGCCGGGTGGGCGCTCGCGCAGGACAAGAAGTCGGCCGCCGAGGCCGGAACGCTGTTGCGTCGCTGCCGTGCGCTTCCCGACACGACCGCCGCGGAGCGCCAGCGGATCGACGGCCGGCTGTCGGTGCTGGAGTCGGTGGCACGGGCGCCAGTCGCTCCGTCGGCTGGCCCGGAACCTGCTTCGTCCCGGGGAACGGGCGGCAGTCCCAGGGAGCAGGGGGCGGGCGCGGGAGGAAGCCGGTGATTCTTACAGCCGGGGTCCGGAAACGAGTGCGGGGTCGGAGGGTGGAGGCGGCGATGCGGCATTGGTGGATGGGAGCCCTGCTCGGTGTGCTGGCCACCGCGGCCCACGCTCAGGAGCGCGTGGTCCGCGAGTCGGACCGCACCGTCGTTCGCAAGGAGACGCGCGTTGACTTCGCGGACCAGACGGTGGAGGGCAACATCGTCCGGCCCGAGGGCAACTACATCCTCGACCGGAACCGCAACCGCTTCGAGAGCCTCGTACGCCTCCGGACCAGCTTCGAGCGCGAGCTCCGCGCCTCCACGGACGGGTTGCAGCGATGAGCGTCCACTCCCCGGTCACGCTCCGGCTCACCACGGCCGACGGCGCCGTCCGCGACATCGTGCTCGACGAGGAGATGCTCATCGTCGGCTCGGGGCCGGCGGCGGGGCTTCACGTCCACGACCCGGCGGTGTCGAGCATCCATCTCCTCCTCAAGCGCCACCACGACACGGTCCTGGCCATCGACCTCGCCAGCGAGGCGGGAACGCAGGTGGGAGATGCGCCGCTGCAGGCGCCCCGCGCGCTCCGGCACGAGGACGTCATCCGGCTGGGCCGCTCGCGGCTCGGCGTCTACTTCGGGCCGGCGCCGGCGATCGGACCTGCGGTGCCGGGTCGCCCCTCCGTGCCGAGGCACGAGCCCTTCGCCCCCCGCGGCTCGATGCCGCCTGCTCCGGCGCCCCGGGTGCACGGGGCCGCTGCCCTGGCCATGAGCCCCGCCCCGGCGCCCCGCATGCTGCCGGTCAGGCACGCCGCGGTGCCGCGCGCCGAGGCCAGCGCCTGGAAGCTGCTCCTGGGCCCGTTGCCGGCGGCGCTCGCGCCGACCGAGAAGCACCGCGTGCTCCAGGCGGCGCTGGTCTGGGGCGATCAGCTCCTCGGGGTGGAGCACCTCACGGACTCGCGGCCGCTCACCATCGGCGAGGACGAGGAGGCCTCCACCTTCCAGGTCTTCCACCCCGGGCTGGGGAAGGCCTTCGAGCTGGCGCGGGTGGAGGACCGCGAGCTGCGGGTGACGGTGCCCGAGGGCGCGGAGTGGACGGTCTTCGACGGCGCGCACCCGGTGGCCATCGCCGAGATCCGCGAGGAG
>CAZDSB010000557.1:0-5040 GCA_964507515.1 uncultured Myxococcaceae bacterium | reverse complement strand
CCCTCGCGGCCGACCTCTGCGTCGCGCCTCCGGTCACTTGACCCGAGCCAAGCTCTCCTCCGGCGCTCCTTGATCTCGGCCGCCATGGAGGCGCGATCCTCCGACCAATCAGGGTGATCCCGGCGATGAGCCCCGGGTCTCAGGCTGCTGGGCGGCAGAGGAGCCGCAGCCGGTGCAGCGCCTCCACCGTGCGCGGCCCCGGCCGTGCGTGGCGCGTGAGGTGCGCAGCCACCGGAACCTCGCGCTGCGCGAGGAGGTGCTCGAGCAGGACCACCGCCTCGCCCGCGCGCTCCTCGAACGGGGCGAGCGACGCCGCCTCGGCGATGGCCCCGAGCGCATCGACCGTCCAGGCGTCGTCCTCCCCCGACGGCGCATCCGGCGCAGGGAACAGCGCATCGAACCTCGCGGCGTCCACCGGAGGGCGTGCCGGCTCCTCCCCCGCGGCGACGCTCGCCAGGGCCTCGAGGTGCGGCCGGAGCTGCTCGAGATCGACCCCGTCCACCCGCTCCGGGCCGGGAAGGAGCGTCGGGGGGCGAAAGTCGAAGTCGCCGGGCATCCCGGCCAGACTCGCGTCGTCGAGGTGCAGCCAGCCGGCGTCCATCCCGGCGGCACGCTGCCGGGCCACCCACCCCTTCAGCCACGCGTTCTCGTCGCCCAGGCACACCACGCGGAGCGAGACCGGCAGCCCCCGCAGCGCGGCCCAGGCCGCCTCGATGCGCGCGGTGTCCACCGCGTCCTCGCCGTCGGTGACCACCACCAGGAGCGCCGAGGCGAGGCTCGGGTCCCGCCGGGCCTGGTGCAGCCACTGCGCCGCCCCGGCCAGGGCCGCGCTCAGCTCGGTCATCCCGCTGCAGGGCCCACCCTCGACGAGCGTTCCGATCCAGGTCCGTGCCGCCTCGGCGCTCTCGACGCGCTCGAAGCGCAGCGTCCGGTCGCCGAAGAAGCACAGGTCCACCGGATCCACCGGAATGCCGGCCAGCGCCTGACGGCGGAGCGCGTCCAGCTCGGCCAGGAGGAGCCCGTCGCGGAGGCGCGCCCGGGAACCGCGCATCGAGCCGGATGCATCCGCGAGGTAGACCCGCGCGCGCACCCTGCGCGCCGGGCGTGGCGCGGTTCCACCCACCAGCCGCCGGACGCGCTGGGCACCCGAGGCCAGGTCGTGGACCAGCCGGCGCGGGTCTTCCACTACGAACTCGCCGACGTCTTCCACCCTGCCGGTGACCGCCAGCTCGAGGCGCCGGTCGGGAGCGATCGCCCGCGTGTCGGCAGACACCATCCGCTCCTCGGCGAGCGGAGCGTCGTCCCAGGCGACCAGCCGGGCGGCGGCACGCCCGAGATCCAGCAGCGGCCGGCGAGCGGCCTCGGTCCCGAGGAGGAGATCCACCAGGCGATCCTCTCCCGCCACCTCCGCGGCCACGGGCGCGACAGCGATGGCGGGGCCGGCGGGCAGTACGAGGCGGAAGGCGTCCAGAGCGCGCCGGAGCGCGAGCGCCACCTCGGTGCGCCCTGCCTCCACGGCCCGCAGGTACTGCACGCGGAGCGCTGCGTACGCCGCGCCCGGATCGCGGCGCGCCTGGTCGAGCGCCCACCCGGCCTGCCCCGCCCACCCGTGCACCGGGGGCACGGCGGCGTCCCACGCGCGGTCGCGCGCCGCGCGGAGCCTCAGCTCGGTCGCGTCCTCCTCCAGCGCACCCGACTCGAGCAACGCGTGCGCGCGCTGCACGTCGAGGCGGCGGCGCTCCGGATCCGCCACCTCCGACAGTCCCCGCTCGAGCAGGAGCGCCGCCACCGCGGTCCGCGGGCGCGTCCAGCGGCGGGGCGCCGGCGCCAGCGGCGGCAGGGCCGTCCACTCCGGGCTCACCTCCCCCGGCGAGGCGAGGAGGTCCGCGGTCCGGACCACCCGCTCGGCCCGGAGGAAGGCACGCTCCAGCCGCGCACGCTCGCCGGCGAACCACCGCCCGTCGGGAGTCCGGCGGTTCCAGTCGAGGCGGGCCTCCAGCGCGGCGAGCGCACCATCCGCCTGCTCTCCGAAGCGACGCGCCAGCTCGGCGTGCCCGCCCTGACGCCGGGCCAGACGGAGCAGCAGCCGGAGGTCGGCGGCGGTGTGGACGCCCGCCCGGGTCAGCCGCCGGTCCAGCGTCTCCAGCGCCTCGAGCCCTGGCGCCTTCCGGCGGCGGAAGACGCTGCGGCGGGGCCCATCGGCGCGCAGACGCTCGAACCTGGCCCGCAGGCGCTCGAGGCGTTCGGCCCGCATCGCATGCCCCACCGGTCGCTATCCCCGGGCCGCGAGCAGCGCGCGGCTGAAGGTGCCGAAGCCGTCGGCGAGCGCGGCCAGCTCGGTGCGGAGGTCCTGCGCGCGGCGGGCCGCGGGCCCCGACGTGGCGGACTGCAGCTCCGCGTCGATCCGGGCGAACTCGCTCTCCTTGAGCACGAGCGCCGGGAACCGGCTCGCGACCAGCGAGGCCAGCCGTCGCTCCGTCTCCGGACCGCTGGCGGGCGGCCCATGGGGAGCGAGCGCGGCGTGGAGCGTGTCGTACCAGCGGCGGAGGAAGGTGAGGCGCGCGGCCACCTCGTCCAGCGCGTCGACGCTGCCCGGCTCCTCGCCGAGTCGGCGGAGCACGCGCGCCGCGTCGCCATCCGTCCCGTTCAGCCCGCCCCGGTAGCGGCGGTACGCCTCACCCGAGAGCGCATCCGCCAGCTCGACGCCGGGAACCACCACGGCCGAGCGAGGCCGCGCCCGGGCCGCGGTCGCCAGCGCCGCCCTGACCTCGTCCGAGAGCAGCTCGGCGACCTCGAGGCGTTCCAGGGCGGGAACGAGCGGCTCGTCCACGCCGAGCGCGGCGACGTGACCCAGCGCGAGGGCCCGGGCGACCGGGGTCAGGTCGAGGCCTGGACGGAGCCGGTGGATGCGCTCGGCGGTGCGGTCGAGCGAGGCCCGGAGGCGCGCGAATCCGGCCGCGTCGCCGGGCACCGCGCCTGCGCCGGTGAGCAGCAGCTGCAGCGCCTCGGCCGCCGCCTGTGCCGCCGCCTCGCGTCCCGCGACGGCCTCCGCGTCGTCCGGCCCCAGCGTGGCGCTCCACCGGGTCAGCGGCTCCAGAGCTTGGGAGATTCCCTCCACGCTGGCCGGCGGCGCCGCGGCGAACGTCCGGGCCTCCTCGAGGAAGCGGACCCGGGTCGCCGCGCCGGCCTGGCGCACGCGCTCGCCGAGGCGGCCGCGCTCGGTGGCGAGCTCGGGCGCATCGAGGAGCGGAAGCAGCTCGGCGGCCCGGCGGAGCTGCGCCTCGTCCAGCTCCTCCCGGAGCACCGGCTCGAGGCTCCGGACCAGCTGACCTGCGAGACCGACGAGGACGGCGCGGTGCTCGGCCCGCAGGGGCCGGCCGAGCCGCTCGTGGATGGCGCCGAGCAGCGGCGAGGCGCGGCCGAGCACCACCGCGGGGGGGCCGCCTGCCTTCAGCCGCTCGGTCTCGGTGGTGAGGGTCGACAGCTCGAGCCCGCGTGCCTCGGCGTCCGCGGCGGCACGGGTCTCGGCCAGCGCCCGGGCGAGCGCCTCGGCGAAGCTACGCTGCTCGTGGCGCACGGTAGAGAGCTGGACCTGCTCGCGCGTGTCCGAGGTGTGGGCGATGACCGCCTCCAGCGCGTCGGCCTCGGGCCCGGCGGTGGCGAAGAAGAGCGAGAGCGCGCGCAGGTCGTCGGTGCTCGCCCGCAGGGGGCGCTCGCGACGGCAGGCATCCCGCACCACGGCCGCGCGGAGCGCCCAGACCGCGCGCACCAGCGTCCGCTGCGAGAAGAGGCGGGTCCCGGGCTCGCCGGACGCGTCCGCAGCCAGGGCCGGCTGGAGCACGTCCACGAGGCGCTCGAGGGTGTCCAGCACCTCCGGAGGGACCTCCACCTCCGGAAGGAGCGCCTGGAGCCGTGCGAGCGCGACCCGTGGGAGCGTGACCTGCACGGCCGGCGTCCGCGCCCGGAGCGCGCCCTGCAGCAGCGCGCGGCGGCTCTCCGGCCGGGCGAAGGACGAGGGGACGAAGGCGCGGAAGGCGATGCGGTCGGCGAAGGCGAGGAGCAGCTCCGGAACCCGCGCCACGACCTCGGAGAGGAAGCGGTTGCTGGTCAGGACCGCCGTCTCGAGCATGCCCCGCTCCACCGAGGGGCCCTGCTTCAGCTCGCGCTCGTGCAGCGCGTTCAGCACCGCGCGCAGGAGCATGTCCCGGCCGTCGAAGATCTCGTCCAGGAACGCGTAGCGGTGGCCGAGCATGCCCTCCTCGAGGATGTGGCGGGTGCGGCCGGTCTCGGTGAGGACCTTGAAGTCCACCGGGCCGAGCAGATCCGTCTGGACGGCTCCCTCGGTCAGCTGGCGGGTGAACAGCGAGGGCTTCCCGTCCTCCTCGACGATCCCGCCCAGAACCGCGTGCGCGAGGGCGCTCTTCGCCGTTCCTGGCGGACCGGTGAGGAGGACGTGCTCCCGGGCGAGCAGGGCCAGCCCCAGCTGCTCGAGCACGGCATCGCGTTCGAGGAACGCCGTGCGGAGGGCCTCGAGGAAGGCCTGGAAGGCGCGGGCGTCCGGTGCGAGGTCGCTCATGCTGGACAACAGGGTGCCCTTCACCTTACCGCCCCCTGCCCCGGGGACGCCCGCCAGGCGTGGCGATTGCCCATACGAAGACGGCAGGTGAGCCACGGGGCCCACCTGCCGCTCGCACTGCAACGGGTCCTGGGTCGCGCCTAGTTCGTGCGGAACTCCGCGTCCACGACGTCGTCCTTCTTGGGCGTGGCCTGGCTGCCCGGGGCGTCGGGGTTCGGGCCTGCGCCCGGCGCGGCGCCTTGACCGGCCTGGCCGCCGGAGTTCCGGTACATCTCCTCGGCCGCCTTGTGGCTCGCCTGCTCGAGGGCGCTCATCGCGCTCTCGATCGCGGCCTTGTCGTTGCCCGAGCGCACCGACTCGAGCTGCTTCACGGCGGACTCGAGGCTCGTCGCGGTGTCCGCGCCGAGCTTGTCGCGGTTCTCCTTCAGCAGCTTCTCCATCTGGTACTGGAGGTTCTCCGCGCG
>CAZDSB010000556.1:0-18469 GCA_964507515.1 uncultured Myxococcaceae bacterium | reverse complement strand
CACGTCCTCGGTGCCGACGCGTGCCACGACCGCGCCGACCTGCAGGACGTCGGCGTTCAGCCAGATCACCGACGTCGCCGAATCCAGCGTCCCGTCGATCTCCGTCTTCCCGGAGAAGTCCGGAGCCGAGGGAACCACGGTCAACCAGACCCGCTGGGCGGAGGGGCGGAAGGTCCGCGGAAGACGGATTCCCTCCGGGGCGACGAGCTCGGGGGGAGCCGGGGGCGCGACGTCCGTGGTGACGGGCGCGGCGGTCGGCGCTTGCTGTGCGGCAGGACGGTCCGTGGCGCAGGCCGCGAGCGCCAGGAGGGGAACGAGGAGGGCGAGGCGAACTTTCATCAGGGCCGCGCACTAACGCACGACCCGGTGCGGTTGCAACGGTCGATCAGTGTCAGTCCGGAGGGCCGCCCACCCGGAGGTTGAGCCCTGGACGCAGCGAACGGGCGTGACGGATACGGTTCCAGCGCTTCAGGTCGTCCACCGTCACACCGTACTGCTGCGCCACGCTCCACAGCGTCTCGCCCTCGGCGAGCTGGTGGACGCCCGGCTTGCTGCCCGCGGCAGGCGCGGAGGCAGCGATCGCGGCGGACGCAGGAGCCACGGTCGCGGCGGGGCGCACCACCGTGGCAGGAGTGTCGGCCTTGGCGACGACCGCCGCGGGCTGCACCTCGATGGGCGCAGCCGCCGGGCCGGGCCACACCGTCAGCACCGTGCCGACCTGGAGCCCCTTCTTGGCCTTCTTCCCCAGGGCGTTCCAGGCCTGGAGCTGCTCCACGGTCACGTTGAACCGCTGGGCGATGGTCCACATCGAGTCGCCGCTCTGCACGCCGTACTGGACGCGCGTCTTGCCGTCGACGACCTCGCTCTTGACCGCTCCCTGCGCCAGGGCCCGTGCGCGCCCGGTGCGGGTTCCGGCGGGAACCTCCTCCTCCGGCGCCGGCGCCACGTAGCCCTGCGCGCGTGCCCGGGCGACCTGCCGCTCGAGACCGTGACCACCCTCGGCCACCGCGCGCGCCGAGGGCACCGGGATGGCGAGCTCGCTGTTGATGCGCAGGGTCTTCGCGCTCCGCAGGCGGTTGAACTGGAGAATCGCCTCGGGCGCCGAGTGGTACTCGAGCGCGATGCGCGACAGCGTGTCGCCCTTGCGCACGTGGTGGATCCGGTAGGTGAGTCGCTCCGAGGCGGGGATGCGGGCGAGGGCCGCGACGACCGTGTCGCTCGTCCCCCGGGGGACCTTCACCAGGTAGGGACGAAGCGCGGTCGCCGGAGGCGTGCACCAGCGGCGCAGCTCGGGGTTGAGCTCGTGGATGCGGTCGGTGCTCGTCCCCGCGGCGCGGGCGATCACGTCGAGGTCGGTGGGCTCCACCACCGGCACCTCGTCCGAATCGAGCGGCTGCTGGAACTCGAACTCGTCCTCGCTGAAGCCGAAGGCACGCGGGTGCTTCGCCACCAGGGCGCAGGCGATCAGCTTCGGGACGTAGTGCTTGGTCTCCTTCGCCAGGCCCTTGCCGTCGCTGAGGGCCCAGAAGTCGGCCGTCCCGCGCTTCTGCACCATCCTGCGCAGCTTCTCGCCGCCGGCGTTGTAGCCGGCCCAGGCGAGGTACCAGTGCCCGAGCGCGCCGTGCAGCTCGTTGAGGTACTTGCCCGCCGCCACGGTGGCCTTCAGCGGATCGCGCCGCTCGTCCACCCAGAAGTCCTGGCGCAGCCCGAAGCGGCGACCGGTGCTGGAGATGAACTGCCACGGGCCGGCGGCCCGCGCCCAAGAGGTGGCTCCGGGGGAGAAGCCGCTCTCGATCATGGCGAGGTACACGGTGTCCCGCGGGAGCCCGCCGCGTTCGAGCAGCGGGGTCATCATCGGGATGTATCGCGTGGAGCGAGACATCCACTTGCGGAACCACTTCCGCCCCGGGCCCTGGAAGAACTGGATGTACTGGGCGACGATCGGCTGCATCTCCACCGGGATGTCGTACTCGGGGGCGACCGCGCCCACGTCGAAGGTGGTGAGGTCGGTGACCAGGCCGAGGTCGACCACCGGCTCGTCACCGGACAGCACCTCGGAGCCGTCCTCCAGGCGCGCCCGAAGCGGGCTCGCGGTCCCCAGCGCGCGGACTGACCGCAGCACCTCGGGGCTCGGCTTCGCGGCCGGATCGAGGACCGCGTCCTCGAGGGCGCGCATCTCCTCCAGCTCCTCGGAGGCGGGCTCGTCGTCGTCGTCCGGTGTGGACGCGGGTGTGATGGCCTGCGCCGGCGCGCGGGGCGGCGCGGTGGGAGAAGGGTCGGTCGCGGGCGCAGGTGCGGCCGCGGCACTGCTGAGGAGGAGAAGGAGGGCGAGCGACAAACGAACCTCAAATGCTAGGCGGGCCGTCCAGATGGGTCAACGCCCGGTGGAGGTGCTCGCCGGTGCGCCATGCCCCGGTCCCAGAACCCTCGGAAGGTACTTCGCGTAGTCGAAGTGGATGCTGTTCTCGGCGGTGTGGCATCCCACACACACGCTCGGGCCCGGACGAGGCCGCTGCACCGATCGCGCGGTCTCGTCGACGACGTGGAGCGAGCCCCCGCCGTGGCAGCTCTCGCAGCCCACGTCCTTCCGGCCCTCCACCTGATCCACCCGACACACACCCCCGGGCTGCTGGAAGCCGATGACGTGGCAGGCGATGCAGTCCAGCCGGTACTGCTTCTGGACCGACTCCAGCTGGGCGTACGCCTTCGCGTGCCCCGTCTTCTCCCAGACCGCGAAGGGCGCCGGGTGGCAGCTCCGGCACGCCTCGTTGCCGACGAAGGCGGCCTGTCCCTTCTCGGGCGGGGGACAGGGCTGCCCGTGCTCCTTCGCCCAGGCCAGGTTCAGCTGGGCGACGTCGCGGTCGTAGTCGGAGACGATCTTCTGGACCGCCGGGTCCTCGGGCAGCGCCGCCTCCACCGGCACGAAGCGGACGGTGAAGGTGCCGGGCTGCAGCGCCGCCGCCTGCGCCTGGGTGGTGAGCTGCTCGCTCCGCTGCACCAGCTCGTGGAGCCGCCCATCGAGAAGACGCTTGCGCTCGGGAGAGAGGCCGGGAGTGCCCAGCTCGCGCTTGAGGAGCTCGATCCGCTGGCCCTGGGCGGCGAGCTCGCGCTCGATGTCTCCCTCGCCGCGAGCCAGCTGCACCGGCGCGCCGTCCGGGCCGGGGCTCGCGTCGACCCGGAGCAGCGAGCGTCCGCGGCTCTGCACCTGCGCCACCGGCACCGCGCCACGGAGGAGCCGTCCGTCCTCCGACTCCGCGCCGATGGTCTCCGGAGCCTGCGCGGCGACCACCAGGTCCACGCCCGTCGCGCCCTGGGCCTCCGCGGGCTTTCCGGCGAACAGGCCGAGCACGAACCGAGCACCGCCGCTTCGCGCCTTCGCCGCCGCCTGGCTCAGCTCGGTGGCGCCGTCGCCGGAGACGACGCCCACCTTCCACCGGCCGGCCTCGAGCAGCCGCCTGTCGCCCCGTCCCATCTCGGGGAGCCCGAGCGACCGACGGAAGTCGGCGCCCAGCGCGTCGTCGAGCGGCCCCGCGAACTGCGCCCCGATGCCCATCGCCTTGTAGGAGTCGGCGATGGCCTGCGCCCGCCGCCGCTCGCCCACCGCCTGGTCAGCCCCGAACCCGGTCCGCTCGAAGAGGGCGTCTCCTGCGTCGACGAAGAGCGAGGGGATGCCGGAGGCTCGGGCCTTCTCGACGATGGCCGCTTCCTTGGCGATGCCCCCGCGCATCGCCTCGCTGCAGCCGCAGGGGGCGATCTGCCCGCGCACGTCGGCGGCGACGAAGACGGCGAGCCGGGTGGCGGCTGGCGATCCGCCGGCGGCCGCTGCCGGAGCGCCTCCCGCGTTCCCGCGGGTACACCCCGCGAGCAGTGTGGCTGCAATGAGGACCGAGCGCAGCTGCAAAGTTCCGTCCGCGGAGGGACGCCGGTCTAGCACTGCCGGCCCGACGTACGCGAGTCGTTGACAGACCGCCGACGGAATTGGTTTGAGCGGGGCGCTTGCCGCCGCCGCCCGCAGATCTGATGAAGCTGCCCCTCGAGGAGCTGCTCTATCTCCGCCTCGGGGAGTTCCTCGACCAGCTCCACGGCCGGAAGGTCCCGGAGCTGTATCGCGTGCTCCTCGACCAGGTGGACCGTGCCGTGCTCCGCCAGGCGCTCGAGCGCAGCGAGGGTCAGCTCACCGCCGCGGCGTCGTTCCTCGGCGTGGACCGCAACACGCTGGCCCGCAAGGTGAAACGGCTGAAGGTCCGAGGCCGGACCTGAGCGAACATCCCCTCTGGCCTCGGGTGACGGGCGTGGCCATGGTGCGGGGCTGCCGATGATCCGATCGCTCGCTCTCACCGTCCTCGCGGGACTCCTGGTCCTCGGAGCGCCCGCGCGCGCGCTCGACGACGGCCTCGGCGAGGTGCCCACCGACGTGGACCGCAGCTCGCCCCTGGCGACCGTCCAGGGATTCACGACCGCGGCCCACCACAGCGACTACGAGCTCGCCTCCTATTACCTCGCGCTCGACTGGATCCCCCGCGACAAGCAGAAGGCCGAGGGGAAGCGGCTGGCCCGGCGCCTGCGCTTCGTGCTGGACCGCAAGCTGTTCCTCGAGCTGGGGGCGATCAGCAAGGAACCCGGGGGAGACCCGGCCAAGCCGGGCTACGACCAGCTGGGGTCCATCCCGCTGGAGAAGCAGAACGTCCCCATCCGGGTCTCCAAGTACGACGTCGACGGCAAGCCCACCTGGGTCTTCAGCTCGATCACCGTCAAGTCGATCGACGCGCTCTACGACGCGTACGGGCCGCCGCTCGCCGAGGTCCTGCCCGAGGTGCTCTTCACCCGCGCCGTCGGCGGGCTCGAGCTCTGGCAGTGGCTAGGGCTCATCCTGGCCTTCGCCGGCGCCTTGCTCGGCGGATGGATCTTCGAGCGCATCGGCCTGGCGGTGCTCGGACGCATGGCCCGGATGACTCGGGTGAGCTGGGACGACCAGCTGGTGCACGCCTCGCGTGGACCGCTCCGCCTGCCGATCTGGGCGGTCATCCTCAGCGTCGTCACGCCGCCGCTGCTGCTGCCACCGACCTGGGCCCACGGCATCAGCGTCCTCAACCGGTCGCTGCTGGTCATTGCCGCGGCGTGGTTCGCGCTCCGCTTCCTCGACCTGGCCTCGGGCGTGGTGGAGAGCCGGGTGGCGAAGGTCCACGAGAACGTGGCCAATGCACGCGCGGTGCGCACCCAGCTGGCGGTGCTGCGGCGAGTGCTGGTCATCTTGGTGTGGATCCTCGCCGCGGCCGCGCTGCTGATGCAGTTCACGGTGGTGCGCACCGTGGGCGTGTCGCTGCTCGCCTCGGCCGGCGTGGCGGGCGTGGTGCTGGGGCTCGCCGCGCAGAAGTCGATCGGAGCGCTCCTCGCCGGCATCCAGCTCTCCATCACCCAGCCGATCCGCATCGGTGATCAGCTGGTCATCGAGACCGAGAACGGGATCGTGGAGGAGATCAGCCTCACCTACGTGGTCATCCGAACCTGGGACTACCGGCGCCTCGTCGTCCCGGTGACCCAATTTCTCGAAAAAGCCTTCCAGAACTGGAGCAAGGGCGGCGTCGAGATGCTCGGCACCGTGACGCTCCAGGTGGATTGGACCACCGACATCGAGGCCATCCGCAAGGAGCTGGCCCGCGTGCTCGCCGCGGAGGCGAAGGACCTGTGGGACGGGAAGACGGCGAAGGTGCACGTCGTGGATTCGACTGAGCAGACGATGCAGGTCCGCATCCTGCTCGGCGGCAACGTGGACTCGCTCTTCGACCTCCGCTGCCTCGTCCGGGAACGGCTCATCACCTTCGTGCACCGGACCCCGGAGTGGCTGCCCCGCCAGCGCACCGAGGGAAACGCGCGGGTCCAGGGCACCCAGCCTCCGGGCTCGCCATCCGCTCCGACGGCGCCGAAGGCCTGAGCGCCGTGACCCGGGGGGTGGGTCGCCGGGTCCGGCCTGGCACCCCCCTGCGGAGCTGACCCACCCGGCCGGGGCCCCCCGGCTCGCCTGCCGCGACGCATTCCCCCGGAATGCCAGGGGGATGGCACGGTGCCGGCGGCTGGCCCGGGACGTGAAAGAGCACGAGGTCATGAAGCCCTCTCCTCACTCCAATGCCGTGGTCCAGGCTCTGGTCGCATGCCGCGCGCGCCGTGAGCTGAAGGGCACCCAGCGCGACACGCCGGAGGAGCGCCAGGCGATCAAGGCCCGCCTCTGGGCTCGCCTCGATGCCCGGCTCTCCACCTGGGACCCGAGCAGCGAGACGATGGCGCAGTGGGCGCTCCACGTGCTGAGCGCTCCCAGCGAGCCGATCCAGCAGGTCGCCTGAGGCTCGCCCGCGGGCGCGCTCCGGTTGCACCTGCGACCGCGCCGTGAGCGATACGTCACACACACGTTTCAGTTCATGAAGACATGAGGGGGATGCGGTCCTCGCCGGAATAACGGGGCGGGGGGCCGTGGGTTGAAGCGGTCGGAGGATGCACCATGCCGACTGCCGTCCCTTCCGCCGCGGAGACACCGCCGACCGAGAAGCCCGAGCGGCGCGTCCTGGCCCGAGCGGTCGGGGTCTGGTGGGTCCAGCGGCTCCTCCAGGCGGCGCGACGACGTCGGGCTGCCGCTCCCCAGCGCGACGACGACGAGCTGGGTGAGCCCGCGCCCATCGGGCGCTGACCGGCATCCGCAACGCCGGCCGCCAGCGTTCGCCCCGGAGGGGTTTCGTGCGACAGTGCCTGCCGCCATGCCGGTGCGAGAGGGCGACATCCTGGACGGGCGCTTCGAGCTCGGACGCGTCGCGGCGAGCGGGGGGATGGGCGTCGTGTTCCGTGGCATCGATCGGCAGAGCGGCGCGCTGGTCGCGGTGAAGCTGCTGCGGGGCGTCGACGGTGCGGAGCGCTTCCGGCGCGAGGTGAAGGTCCTCGCCGGTCTGCAGCACCCGGGCATCGTCAGCTACCTCGGGCACGGGCAGGCCGACGATCAGCTGTATCTGGTCATGGAGTGGCTGGAGGGCGAGGACCTCGGGACGCGCCTCGCCGCCGTGGAGGTGACCCTGGACGAGGGCGTGGGCGTGGGGCTCCAGCTCGCCTCGGCCCTGGCCGCAGCCCACGCGCAGGGCATCATCCACCGAGATCTCAAGCCGTCGAACGTCTTCCTCTGCGACTGGCGGCTCGACCGGGTGAAGCTCCTCGATTACGGCATCGCCCGCCTCGTCGGCTCCACGAACCTCACCGACACCGGCGCGGTGGTGGGAACGCCGGCGTACATGGCGCCGGAGCAGGCGCGCGGCGAGCGGAGCCTCGACGCCCGCGCGGACGTCTACGCGCTCGGGGCGCTCCTCTTTCACTGCCTCACCGGAAGGCCGCCGTTCGAGTCCGAGACGCTGCAGGGGCTCCTGGTCTCCGTCATGCAGCGGCCCGCGCCGCGGCTCGGCGAGCGAGTGCCCGTTCCGCGCGCGCTCGAGGACCTGGTCTCGCGCATGATGGACAAGGACCCGAGCCGCCGCCCTCCGGACGCCCAGGCCGTGCTTCACGAGCTGACCGCGCTCGGTCGCGGCGCCGAGCTCTTGCTGTCGGTGACCGCCCTCAGTGGCCCGGCCGTGACCGGAGCCCCGGCGACGACGAGCGCCGTCCGGTCCGCGCTCTCGTCGGTGGCGGTGCTTCCCTTCCACGACATGAGCGCCGCGCGCGATCAGGGGTACCTCTGCGAGGGTATCGCCGAGGAGCTGATCAACACCCTCACCGCGCTCTCCGGCCTGCGGGTCACCGCGCGCAGCTCCTCCTTCGTCCTTCGCGGGACCGACCTCGACGCGCGGACCATCGGCCAGCGACTGGGCGTGGACGCGGTGCTCGAGGGCGGGGTCCGCAAGTCCGGGGATCGGCTCCGGGTGACCGTGCAGCTGGTGGACGTGGCCGGCGGCTCTCCCCGCTGGTCGCACCGCTTCGAGGGCTCGCTCGATCAGGTGTTCGAGATCCAGGACCAGATCGCGACCAGCGTCGCCACCGCGCTCAAGGGGATGCTCAGCACCGAGGAGCGGGAGGCGCTCCGTCGGCCCGAGGCCAACATCGAGGCGTACGAGCACTTCCTGCGCGGGCGGCAGCATCTCCACGCGCAGACCAGCACATCGTTCTTGACCGCCGAGCGCGAGTTCCTCCGCGCCATCGAGATCGACGCCGGCTATGCGCCCGCGCACGCGGGGCTGGCCCAGGTGTACATGTGGCACGTGGACTGGATGGGTCGCGGCGAGCCGGGGCGCCGTGCGGCGGACCAGGCCAGCCGGAGGGCGCTCGAGCTGGGTCCGGAGCTCGCCGAGTCGCACGTGGCCCGGGGCGCGTACCTGACCAGCGTCTGCGACTATGCCGGCGCCGAGAACGAGTACCGGGAGGCGATCCGCCTCAATCCGCGGTCCTTCGATGCCCACTACCTCCTGGCCCGCTGCGGGGTGCACGCCGGGAAGCACGAGCTCGCCGCGGAGATGTTCCAGCGTGCCGCGGAGCTCCGCCCCGAGGACTTCCAGTGCTGCGCCATCGCCGAGGTTCCCCTGAACCGGCTCGGCCGCTTCGAGGAGGCGGCCCGGAGCCGGGCGGAGGCGCTCCGGCGCATCGAGCGGCACCTCGAGCTCGCCCCGCGGGATCCGCGGGCTCTCATCCTGGGCGCGATCATCCTCGTGGCCGACGGCCCGCGCGAGCGGGGCTTCGAGTGGGCGGCGCGCGCGCTGGCGGAGGCGCCCGACGACCCGGCGACGCTCATCAACGCGGCGTGCATGTACGCGCGGGCAGGGCTGAAGGAAGAGGCGCTGAATACTCTGGAGAAGAGCTTCGGGCGCGGCTGGGGCAAGCGGGACTGGGTGAAGAACGATCCGGACTACGACTCGATCCGGGACGACCCGCGCTTCCAGGCGCTGCTGGCGAAGCTGACCTGAGGGCTCAGTCTTCCTTGGGACCGGCGACCTTCGTCTCCGGGCCGAGCACCGGCGCCGCCTGCTCGACGGCCGCGGTCGCCGAGGCGGCGGCAGCTGGCCGGGAGAAGAAGGCGTCCGCAGCGGCGATCAGCGCGCCCGCCTCGAACGGCTTGCGCAGGGTCTGGAAGACGCCGGGCACGTGGTCCACCCACTGGCCGTGGACCGTGGCCGACATCGCCAGCACGCCGAAGTCATCGTGGTCGGAACGCTTCCTGAGCTCGTCCAGGAACTGAATGCCGTCCATCACCGGCATCTGGAGGTCGAGCACCACCAGGGCTGGACGTGCCAGCGCGTCGAGCATGGTCAGGGCCTCCAGGCCGTGCCGGGCGACAGCCGCCCTGTACCCGGCCTGCTCCAGGGCGTCCTGGAGGGACTCGCGGAGGAGGACCTCGTCGTCGGCGATGAGGATGTCGGGCGCAGCACGCACGGGCGCCGGAACGTGCATCCGGGTGCCACCAGGCACATCTGCCTGCTCCAAACAGGCTGTCGTGCCTATGACAACATGAACCCGGCGGACACGATGGCCGGTTGCGCAAGTGAACACTTCAGCGGCGCGGACCCGTTCAAGGCCGCACTGCCTGGCCGGCCGCCGGGTGGCAGTCCGGCAACGGGATTGCTAGCTGCGCCCCGGCCCGTGGGGAGGCGGACGTGCTCACGGCCCGGTGCCGTTCCGGCGATCGTGCCGCTGGAGTGGCCGGCGATCCGCGAATTCCGCGACCAGCGCCTGGATCTCCTCGATGTCGAAGGGCTTCCGCATCGCGCGGACGACGTGGGGCAGCTTGCCGAACCACTCCGGATCGACGAGCGCGGACATGACGATGACCTCGAAGTCCTCCTGGTCCGGGCGCTGCCTCAGGTGATTGAGGAAGGTCACTCCGTCCATGACAGGCATGTGCAGGTCCAAGAGAATCAGGGCGGGCCGCGGGAGCCGGTTGAGCGCCACCAGCCCCTCGGCGCCGTTTCGCGCGCAGACCACCACGTGGCCGTCCTCCACCAGCACGTCCTCGAGGGTGTCGCGGAAGTTGTAGTCGTCCTCGGCGATGAGGACCGATGCCCTGACGCTCACGACGAGGGAGACCATCGCACGCGCGGTGGGGCGGGTCCCGGGCGGGGGCCTGGCGAGATGTTGACCTCTCCACGCTCGGGTCGGGAACTTTCGCCCACGCGGCGCGGAGGTGCGCCCTCCACCTCCGTCACGGAGACGGGCCGGGAACCTCGGGGCGCGACGGTGAGGGCTTCGATCTCGCTCGGCATCAGTCGCGTGCGGCGACCGGCGCGCAGGATTTCCGGGGCAATGGGCACGCCTGGCGGGCGTATTCTTTAGTGAGGAGGTTGCGATGCCATTCGATCTCGAGAAGCTCGCGGAGGTGGTGGTCACGCTCCTCATCACCTCGTCGATCATGCTCGTGGCGGCGGCGGTCGCTTGGCGTCTGGCAGTGAGGCCCACGCTGAGAGAATTCTTCGAGTCCCGCACCGCCCGCGGGGAAGGTGATCCCGTCCTCTCCCGGCGCATGACGGAGCTGGAGGAGGAGGTCCGGGCCGTCAAGGAGAGGCTGGCCGCGTTGCCGGAAGGCGCTCCCACGCGGCTGCTCGGCGCCGACGTGCCCTGGCGCGGGACGAAAGAGAAGGCCTGAGCGCCGCCGCCGCCACACCGGGGTCCTCGAGAGTTGCTGGCGCCTCGCGCGTGGCCGATCGGGTCAGCCGCGCTGCGCACCCTTGCGCTCTGAAGGATTCGGACGCGGCTAACTGTCCGAGGGCGAGACCCGCTTCACTCCGAGCTTCTTCATCTTGCTCTGCAGGGTGGACGGCTTGACCCCGAGGAGCTCCGCCGCGCCGCCGGGGCCGTAGATGCGGCCATGCGTCGCCTGCAGCACGCGGCCGATGTGCTGGCGGGTCGCTTCCGCCAGCGTCGGAAGCTCGCCCTCGCGCACCCGCGCCTCGCGGCGGCGGCGGCCGGGCAGGTCGATGAGCTCGACACCCAGCGCCTCGCCCTGCGCGAGGATCAGCGCGCGCTCCAGCACGTTCGCCAGCTCGCGCACGTTCCCGGGCCAGTCGTGGGCCTCGAGCCGGGCCAGCGCTTCCGGCGTGAGGCGACGCGCTCGCTTCCCGGTGCGCCGGGCCAGCTGGCCCAGGAGGGTCTCGGCGATCGGCGCCACGTCCTCGCGACGGTCGCGGAGCGGGGGAATCTCCAGGGGGAACACGTCCAGCAGATAGAAGAGGTCCTCGCGGAAGCGGCCGGCGAGGGCGGCGGCCTCGAGGTCGGCGTGGGTCGCGGCGAGGATGCGCACGTCCACGCGCACCGGGCGGTCACTGCCCACCGGCTCGAACTCGCCGTCCTGCAGCACGCGCAGCAGCCGCGCCTGGAGCGCGAGCGGAAGCTCGGAGACCTCGTCGAGGAAGAGCGTCCCGCCGTTCGCGACGACGACGCGTCCGGGCCGGGCGCGGCCGGCGCCGGCAAACGCTCCCTCCACGTGCCCGAACAGCTCGAGCTCCAGCGTGCGCTCCGGCACGCTGGCACAGCTGAGCGAGACGAAGGGCTGGTCCGCCCGGGACGACCAGCCGTGTATGGCGCGCGCCAGGCGCTCCTTGCCGCTGCCCGGCTCGCCCCGGATGAGCACCGGCGTCTGCGCGCGCGCGACCTGGCGGGCACGGCGGAGGAGGGCCTGCATCCCCGCGCTGCGCACCTGTGTCTCCGGAGCGAGGCCTCCACCGAGCTCCTCCTCGAGGAGCTTCGCGTGGGCGTGATCCTGGAGATGGAGCCGCTCCAGGGTGATGGTCTTGCCAGCTCCCTGGAAGGCGATGGCGAGCAGCTGCGCGTAGACCTCGACCAGGTTGACCACCGGCGGCGGGTACACCTCGCACACCGTGCGGTCCAGGGTGAGGACGCCGAGGCTCTGCTCGCCGGCGACGAGCGGCGCCACGAGGCACGCGTGCCCCGGCGGGAGGTCCAGCACGTGGTCGAACGGGTCGCCGTCGCCGTGACGGTGATCCGCCTCGAGGAAGGTGCGCGCGCGGCGCGTCTCGAGCGCCTCGCGGATGGACGGGAACTGCTCGAGCGAGAGCACGTGCTGGCGAACGCGATCGTCGGCGAGGGGCCCCCGCGCGGCGCGGACGACGAGGCTGCCCTTCTCGAGCACGAACACCGTCGCCAGGTCGTACGGCGCGACGCGCGCCAGCCAGTCGAGCCCACGGCGGAGCACGTCGTCCACCGCCTGCTCCGAGCCGACCAGCGTGGCGAGCTCCTGGAGGTCGCGGGCGAGGTCCACCGGACTGAGGGAGGCGGCTGCTGTCATGGCGCGCACCCTAGCGCTATCGACACCGAAGTGCCGGTGTTCTTTCGCCCTCTGTTCACCGCCGACCTACCGCTATTTCGGTGCCCACAGCGCCGTTGATACGAGACAAACCAATGATTTGGTTGCGCTTTGGCTTCACGCGACGCATCAAGAGAGTGCTGGTGGGCCCGTCCGGGGCACCTCGAGCCATTCAAACCCAGAGACAACGAAGGAGCGAGACACACAATGCTGACGGTCGGAGACAAGTTCCCTGCGTTCAACCTCAAGGCCGCGGTGAGCCTCGAGAAGGGAAAGGAGTTCAAGGACATCACCGACAAGGACTACGCGGGCAAGTGGAAGGTCGTCTTCTTCTGGCCCATGGACTTCACCTTCATCTGCCCGACGGAGATCGCGGAGTTCGGGAAGCAGAACGGCCAGTTCCTGGAGCGTGATGCCCAGGTCCTCGGCGCGAGCACCGACACCCAGTTCGTCCACCTGGCCTGGCGGAAGGAACACCCGGACCTCCGGAACCTGCCGTACCCGATGCTGGCGGACACGCGACGCGAGCTGTCCACCCAGCTGGGCATCCTCCACAAGCAGGACGGCGTGCCGCTGCGGGCGACCTTCATCGTCGATCCCGAGGGCATCATCCGCTGGGCGAGCGTGAACGACCTCAGCGTGGGCCGGAACGTCTCGGAGGTGCTCCGCGTGCTCGACGGTCTGCAGACCGACGAGCTCTGCCCGTGCAACTGGAAGCAGGGTGAGGAGACCCTGTCCCAGAAGATGAAGAAGGCCAGCTGATGAACGCGCTGGAGTCGCTGCGCAACGCCATCCCGGACGCCGCGAAGGACCTGCGGCTCAATCTCGGGAATGTCCTGCAGCACGGCGGCGCACTGACGAAGGAGCAGATCTGGGGCACCGCGGTGGCCTGCGCCATCGCGGCGCGCAACCCCCAGCTCCGCCAGGCAACCCTCGAGGACGCCCTCACCCAGGTCGGCTCCGAGGTGGTCGAGGACGCGAAGGCGGCCGCCGCGCTGATGGCGATGAACAACGTGTACTACCGCTTCCGCCACATGGTGGGCCGGGAGGAGTACGGCCAGAAGCCGGCCCGCCTGCGCATGCAGCGCCTCGCACAGGTCGCGACCAGCAAGGCCGACTTCGAGCTGTTCTGCCTCGCGGTGAGCGCGATCAACGGCTGCGAGAGCTGCATCCGTTCTCACGAGCGGGTGGTGCTCGAGGGTGGCCTGACCGAGGACCACGTCAACGACGCGGTCCGCATCGCGTCGACGTTCCACGGCGTGGCCGTCGCCCTCGAGATGTAAACCCGGGGCACAAGTGGCCCTCGGGTCCGGCGGTCCGTCGTCCGCGAGACGGAAGTTAACGTCGGTCCCGAAAGCTCAGCGGCCGGGCAGCCGGTGCCGCGCCGCGCCGGACCTTCGGCGTCCTTGAAGGAGGCCGCGGAGCAGGGCATCCCCGCGCTCCCCGGATCTTCCGGGGACGGAGGGAGAACTTCATGAAGCACTCGATGCACTCGCTGCGAGCGCTGCGGATCGCAACGCTCGCCCTCGTCGTCGTGGGGCTCGCCCCGCTGCCCGCTGCGGCGCAGTTCCAGGGGCGCGAATCGAACGCGTGGGTCTCGGCCTGGGGCGCCAGCCCCTCCGACCCGGCGGATGCTCTCAACGGTCAGACGATCCGCGAGCACGTGCGGATCAGCCTCGGGGGGGACAAGATCCGCATCCGTCTCTCCAACCGCTTCGGCACAGGAGATCTGGCGATCGGTGCGGTGCACGTCGCACTGCATGGAACCGGCTCGGGGACGCTCCCCGGGTCGGACCGGGTCGTGACGTTCAGCGATCAGCCGACGGTCACCATCACCAAGGGTGGGCTCGCGGTCAGTGACGAGATCGCCCTGACGGTGAAGGCGCTCGACGAGATCTCGGTGAGCATCTTCCTTCCCGGGGACACCGGACCTCTCACCATCCACCAGCTCGGCGTCTCCACGACGTACATCTCTCCCGCGGGGGACTTCACCGCGTCGGCGGTGATGCCGGTCGCCACCACCTCCCTCTCGCGCTACCTCCTCTCCGGCGTCGAGGTCCGGCGGTCCACTGCGCTGGCGGTCGTCACGCTCGGTGATTCCATCACCGACGGGTTCAACTCCACCGTGGACGCCAATCGGCGCTGGCCCGACTTCCTCGCCGAGCGGCTTCGGTCGCAGCAGATGGCGGACCCGAACATGAAGCCGGTCGCCGTCGTCGACGAGGGCATCAGCGGCAACCGGCTGCTGCACGACAACGCCGGCCCGAACGCGCAGGAGCGATTCGACCGCGACGTCATCGCCACCTCTCACGTGAAGTGGGTGACCGTGCTGGAGGGGATCAACGACCTGGGCTTCCCGGGCTCGGTCGAGCCCAACGCGCCCCGGGTCACGTTCCGGCAGATCGTCGGCGCCTACAAGCAGCTGATCGCCCGTGCCCACGCCGCGAAGCTGAAGATCTACGGCTGCACGTTGACTCCGTTCGAGGGCACCACCTTCCCCGGCTACTTCGCGCCGGACAAGGAACCGGTCCGGGAGGCGGTGAACTCGTGGATCCGGAACTCGGGGCAGTTCGACGCCGTCATCGACTTCGACAAGGCGATCCGGGACCCGAGCCACCCGACGCGGATGCTGCCGGCCTACGACAGTGGCGATCACCTGCATCCCAACGACCTCGGCTACCTGGTGATGGCCAACTCGGTGCCGCTCTCGCTCTTCACCGGAGACTGACCACGGGCCCGCGTTCCGGCTGGCGAGGGACGGGACTCTTCGCCAGCCGGAGCGGCCTCCACCGTGCGAGGCTCCCGGCATGGGCAGCTTCCTGCTCGGGCGGTGGATCCGCGTGCTGGGCGCGGCCCTCCTCGTCCTGGCCGGCATCGTCCTGGCCCGGTATGTGGCGAGGGTGGGAAAGCCCCTGCCAGGGACTGCGGTCATGGTGGCCTTCGGTGACTCGCTCACCGAGGGCGGAAGCACCATCGAGCGTCCGTGGCCGGCGGTCCTCGCGGAGCGCCTCGGCCGTCACGGCGGGGCGAGCCCCATCCGGGTGGTGAACGCCGGCATCAGCGGAAACCGCCTGCTCCGGGAGGACTTCGGCCCGAGCGGGCTCCGCCGCTTCGAGCACGACGCGCTCGGCGAGCCGGGGGTCCGGTGGGTGATCGTGCTCGAGGGGATCAACGACCTCGGCTTCGCCGGCTCGGTCGAGCCCGGCGCCGCGCGGGTGACGGCGGAGGAGCTCATCGGGGGATACCGGCAGCTGGTGGCCCGTGCACGCGCCGCGGGGGTGAAGATCTACGGGGGCACGCTGCTTCCGTTCGAGGGCGCCGGCTCTGGCTACTTCACCCCGGACAAGGAGCCCGTTCGCCAGGCGGTGAACGCGTGGCTCCGGACCTCGGGCGAGCTGGACGGCGTCGTGGACTTCGACGCCGCGGTCCGCGATCCCGCTCGCCCGGGCCGCCTGCGGCCGGAGTACGACGACGGCGACCACCTCCATCTGAACGCCGCCGGGCACCGCGCGCTCGGCGAGGCGGTGGATCTCGCCCTGTTCGGCGGCTGAAGGCGAACGACGATGGCCGCCGGACGGGGTCAGCCTTCCCCGTTCGGTCGGAACCCGACCGCCAGGAACCGGCACCCCTCTGACCCGGCGCGGCCCCAGTGCGCCTCGCCGAGCCGGACCCCGTGCGCATCGCCCGGGCGCAGCGTGGCCGTCACCTCCCGGCCGTCGGCGAGCACGGTGGTCATCGTGAGCTGGCCCTCGAGCAGGTAGTAGACCTCCTCGGTGTCCGCGTGCCGGTGGAGCCCGATGGCCGCGCCGGGCTCGAGCCGTGCGTCGATCATCAGCTCGAGCCCGCCGTGAAAGAGGCCCTCCTCGAGCCCTGGCTCCTCGGAGAACACCCAGGTCGCATGGTCCCGCCCGTGGCCACGCCGGTCGTCGCCTCTGGGAAACGCCTGGTTCTCGTGCACGGCGGTGTAGACGACCCGCGCCATCGCCTCGGACCGCTTGTGGATGGCCGGGCCCAGCGGCTCGGCGTACACGCGCGCGCCGGGAACGTGGAACTGCGCGCCAGTCGGGATGGGCGGGGGAGGGCGGCTGGCCATCGAGGCATCGAAGCCTAGCGCGAGGGCCGATCCCGGTGTTTCATCCGGCCGGAGATGGGACTCCTCGACCGCCTCCTCCGGGGGCGCCGCGCCCCGGAGGCACGAGACAGCCGCCCGCTCACCGCGGAGGAGTCGCTCGCGGCCTGGCGCTACCTGCTCGGGGCGGCGCCGCCCGAGACCGTGTCCGAGGCGCATCGCCAGGCGCTCGAGACCCTCGAGGAGCTGCCCCGGGCCGAGGTGCTCCAGCGTCTGCGCTCTGCGCTCTCCGCGCTCGAGCCCGGGGTGGTCATCACGAGCGATCCGGCCGTCCTGCTCCGCGCGTCGGCCCGGGCCGAGCGGCGTGCTCCCGGCTTCCTCGAGCGGGCCCTGGCAGGCGATGCGCGCGGCCGGCAGGGGCTGGCCACGGTCGCCGTGGCCGTGGTCGGGACCTCCGTTGCCGCGCCGTTCCTCCAGGCCTTCGACCCGGACTCGGGAGAGGCAGCGTTTCCCGACCGGCGCAGCGTGGATCACGACGTGGACTCGCCGGATCAGCTCGGTGGCCACGGGGACCACGACGAGCACGACGACATCGACGACGAGGACTAGGGCGCGGCCTGGGCGCTGCGCGCCTCGGTCTCGGCTGCCCGCCGAGGCCTGAGGATCGCGTCCCCCACAGGGGCCCCGGCAGGCGTCTCGATCCGGAAGCGGTGCGGCTCCCCCTTCCAGAGGAGATTGTGAAGCCCGCCGATGAAGTGGAACTCGTCCGACTGGAGGTCGATGTCGACCCGGCCGGTCCGCCAGGAGACGCGGCGCGAGCCACGAACCGCGAACGTCAGACCATCGAGCGACACCTCGCCCTCGGTCTCCATCGCGCCCGACTCGAGCAGCCGGCGCGCGCTCGTCGCGGTGTGCCGCAGGATCAGCTCGATGGGCCGGTCCAGCTCCTCGCCATCACGCCGCCAGGTGCCTTGCAGGGTCTCGGTGAAGTCCACCGCCCCCTTCGCGGAGAGCCGTCTGGCCCAGTCCGGCAAGAGCATCAGCGCCTCGGCGCGCGACGATGTCATCACGACAGCGACCTCCCCTTGGTCACAGCGGAGGAGATGAGACCACCTCAGGGGCGGGGGGTGTCAACGGCCGCACCGGGAGTGAAAAGGACACCCTGCAGCCGATGGCATCGAGGGCGCGGAATGCGAGTGAGTCCCGGGTGTTGCGGGCTCCGGGCGCAGGAACCTACAGTCCGCCGCCCGCACACACCCAGGAGCGACTTCTGAACATCGACATCCGTGCCCTCACCGAGCGGGTCCGGGAAGAGAGCGCGTTCGTGGATCTCCTCTCCGCCGAGGCGGGGAAGGTGATCGTCGGGCAACGTCAGATGGTCGAGCGGGTCCTGATCGGCCTGCTCTCCAACGGGCACGTGCTGCTCGAGGGCGTACCGGGGCTCGCGAAGACGCTGACCGTCCGGACCTTCGCCGACGGGATCAGCGCGCGGTTCCAGCGCATCCAGTTCACGCCCGACCTCCTGCCCGCCGACCTGGTGGGGACGATGATCTACAACCAGCAGTCCGGCGAGTTCACCGTCCGCCACGGCCCCATCTTCGCGAACGTCATCCTCGCCGACGAGATCAACCGTGCTCCGGCCAAGGTGCAGTCCGCCCTGCTCGAGGCCATGCAGGAGCGGCAGGTCACCATCGGCGAGCACAGCTACGTCCTGCCGAGCCCGTTCATCGTGCTCGCCACCCAGAATCCCATCGAGCAGGAGGGCACCTATCCCCTGCCCGAGGCGCAGCTCGACCGCTTCATGCTCGAGCTGCACGTCGGCTATCCGACCCGCGAGCAGGAAGAGCAGATCGTGGAGCGCACGACCGGCGATGTGGCCGCCCAGATCTCGCCGGTGCTGAGCGCGGAGGAGCTGATCCGGCTCCAGCACCTGGTGCGAAGAATTCCGGCGCCGAAGATCGTGGTGGAGACGGCGGTCCGGCTGGCGCGGATGACCCGGCCCGGCGATCCGCTCGCTCCGGATGTGGTCAGGGAGTTCATCGCCTGGGGCGCCGGACCGCGCGCCTCGCAGTACCTGGTGCTGGGCGCCAAGGCCCGCGCCGCCATGGACGGCCGGCCCATGGCCG
>CAZDSB010000555.1:0-6738 GCA_964507515.1 uncultured Myxococcaceae bacterium | reverse complement strand
GGCTGGCAGTCCCAGCGGACCGGTCGCTCGGTGCAGGAGACCCTCGAGGCGGCGCTGACCTCGCATGGCGTCTCGGGGCGCCCGATGGCCGCGGGGCGAACGGACCGCGGGGTCCATGCGCGCTGCCAGCCGGTGAGCATCCGCGGCCCGCGCACCCTCGCGGCGGAGGAGCTCGCCGGCCTCGCGGGCGACGGGTGGGGCGTCCTCTCGAGCGTCGATGCGCCCGACGGGTTCCACGCGCAGTGGTCGAGCGCGTGGAAGGAGTATCGCTACCGGCTGTGCACCGGCGTCGTGCCCGCGGCCTGGCAGGGCCTCATGTGGGAGACGGGCACGCACCCCCGGCTCGCGGGACGTGGCATCGACCTCGCGGAGGTCCGGTGGGCGCTGGAGCGCGCCGTGGGGACGCGCGACTTCTCCGCGCTCCACGCTGCCTCGAGCGTGCGGAGGTCACGGACGCTGGAGCGCATCTCGTGGCGGCAGAGCGCAGGCACGGTCGAGGTGGGCCTTCGCGGCGATGCGTTCGGCCGCTACGGCGTGCGCCTGCTGGTCGGCGGCGCGGTGCTCGTGGGGGCGGGGCTGGTCGGTCGTGGCACCTGGGAGCGCGCGCTCGAGACCGCGACCGCGTTCGAGGGATTGCGAGCACCGGCCGGGGCGCTCACCCTCTGGGAGGTGGGTTACCCCCCGGCGCTGGATCCGTTCGCCGGCGTTCGCCCGCAGCTCCCGGACGGCCCGCCGTTCGTGGCGCTGGATCAGGCCTGAGGTGGCACGCCGTACGGCGCCAGCGGCGCGCCGTGCTTGGCCAGCACGTCGGAGATGGCCTCGCGCAGATACTCGCTCTGCCGGATGCGGGTGCCGCGCGAGAGGGTCTTGAGGGCCTCCAGCCGGTCCCGGGTGAGCCGGAACACGACGGAGGTGAGTCGGGGGGTTGGGTGGGAGATGGTCATACCTTGATGTACATCGTCCTACGTCTTCGGCCCAGGTCAACTTCTTCGCCGACGAGGAAACGGGGGCGTGAACGGGAGGGAAACGAGGTCTCTGAGACCTCAAACCCGGAAAACCGGTCACTCGAAGATGTAGGTGCGGACCTGGAACCCGCCGACGAGGGCGGCGGCGATGCGGATACCCTGCCCCGCCGTCACCTCGGCCGCCCCGCCCAGGTAGAGGCCGAAGACGGGGAACAGCTCGTACTGGATGCCGAACCCCAGCCGCGGGCCGGCGGTGACGTTGGGGGTGACGTGCAGCGCGACCTCGGCCGTGAGGTACGTCTTGAAGCGCTCCTCGCCGAAGTACGCCCGCAGTCCCCCGGCGATCGCCACGTCCACGCTCGGCCCGCCGAACCCGGTCCGCGCCCCGACCGTCCACTCGTTCCCCGACAGCCCCATCGGGAAGGTGAGCATCGTCTCCAGCAGCGCGCGCCGCCCCTCCTCGGTGTCGCCGCCCGACTTCACCTCGCGCTTGAAGTCGATGCCGCCGCCCACCAGAAGCCCGAGCGCTCCTCGGTGGTCGAAGCGCTGCTCCTCCTCGGCGCCGAGGGCCAGCGGGGCGAGGACGAGCCCCACGACGAACGCGGCACGGCCCGCCGAGCGCGCCCGCGGCCGCCGCCTCCGTGCTGCAGTCAGGTGTGCGCTCCCGCCGGAGGGAGCCCGACTGCCTCGTTCAGCCGGCCCGAGCGGAACGGCTCGAGGTCCAGGGCCACGAAGGTGAAGCCGCGCGCCCGCAGCGCACGGTTGATGCGCTCGCGGAAGGCAGGGTCCTCGAAGCGGTGATGCTCGTCTGCCGCCACCTCCAGCCGGGCCACGTCGCCGTGGTAGCGGACGCGGAAGTTGCGCAGCCCGGCGGCACGGAGCTCCGACTCGGCGCTTCCGATCTGCACCAGCCGCTCGGGGGTCACCGCCGTCCCGTAGGGGATACGCGAGGCGAGGCACGGCATCTGCGGCTTGTCCCAGGTCCGCAGCCCGAGCGCGCGCGAGTGCGCGCGGATCTCGTCCTTGGTCAGCCCCACCTCGGCGAGTGGTGAGCGCACGGCGTGCTCGCGCGCAGCCTGGTGGCCAGGCCGGTGCTCACGCAGGTCGTCGGCGTTGAGTCCGTCGACGATGGCCGCGAGCTGCAGCCGCGCCGCCCACCCGGTGCAGAGGGTGTACAGCTCGGTCTTGCAGAAGTAGCAGCGGTTGGTGGGGTTGGCGGCGTAGCGCGGATCGCTCAGCTCGTCGGAGCTCACCGAGACGTGGCGGACCCCGAGCTCCGCGGCGAGCGCCTCGGCCTCCCGCTTCTCCTCGGGTGCGACGCTCGCCGAGATGGCGGTGAGCGCCACGGCGCCGTCGCCCAGCTCGTCCCGCGCGATGCGGAGGACGAAGGTGCTGTCCACCCCGCCCGAGACGGCGACCAGCACGGAGCCCAGCTCCCGCACCGAGGCCCGGAGGCGCCGGACCTTCGGGTCGCTCCGCTCGACCAGCTGCTCCCACTGCGCGGGCGTCAGCACGGCCTAGTGCCTCGACCGGGGCGTGCTGACCGCTGCGATGGCCGATCCTCTCCCTGCGACGCGCAGACTCGGCCCTGCGCTGCTCGACGCCCCCCGCACCAGGGGGAGGCCCGCGGAGCCGCGAAGCGCGGCGCATCCAGGCTCGCTGCCACGAGGCACGCCTCCGCTGCTCGTTCCTCGTGTGCGCCGTCTCGGTTCGGTCTCGCCCATCTCGCTGTGCTCAGCACGCCCGGTCGAGGCACAAGCGCGCTCCTGCTCCGCTCAGCGCTTGCCCTTGGCCTTGCGCGGCTTGGCCATGCGGGCCGCCCGGGCCGCGGGCCGTGCACGCGCGCCCTTCCTCGCAGGAGGGCTGGCGCGCATCCGCTTGCCGGTGATGACCCTGAGCTCGTCGGCCGTCACGTTGCCCATGTCCAGGAGCGCCTGGAAGATGCGCAGCGCTCCGGCCTCGACGGACTCCACGTCCGAGCGGATGGTCACCTCGGGCGAGGACGGCGGCTCGTACGGCTCGGTGATGCCGACGAAGTTCGGAATCTCGCCGGCGAGGGCCTTCTTGTAGCGGCCGGTCGAGTCGCGCTGGATGAGCTTCTCGGTGGGGCAGTCGACGTAGACCTCGAGGTAGCGGCCGATGAGGCGCCGGTTCTCCTCACGGGCGCCCTTGTACGGGCTGACCGATGCGACCAGCGTCGCCACCTGGTTCCGGGTGAGGAGGTTGGAGACCAGGCCCATCCGCTTCACGCCGATGTTCCGCTCCTCCTTCGTGTCGGCGGTGCCACCCCAGAAGTCCTCGGCGAGGTCGTTCTCGTCCAGCACCTCGACCGCGCGCCCCACCTGCTTGAGGCGGGCGGCGATGTAGTCGACCAGGGTCGTCTTCCCGGCGCCGGACATCCCGGTCAGCCACAGCGTGAAACCTTGGGTGGGGGCCATGAACACTCCGCGAAGATGGGCTGGCAAATTTCGTACCAGCGGACGAAAACTGAAGCACTGCGCGGGCTTGTCTCTACACGAAGTCGGCGACATTGACAATTCGAACTGCGGACATGCCGAGCCGGTGTTCGCCCGTAACCCCGTGAGAGGATTCAGATTGCTTCGGGAAGGGGACAGGCGGTCTCCAGGAAGTCACCGTCCGTCCAGACCGCCCACCGCCCGCTGCGGGGTCGGCCCCCCTCGAAGGCGACCACCAGATAAGCCACCCCAGGGAGCAGCGGCTGCCCGTCGGGCGCGGCCTGGCGGCGGTCCTCGGCCGAGAGACCGGACCCGCCCTCCGGGTGCGAGTGAACGATGGCCAGGACGCGCTCTCCTGCCCGGTCGGCGTCCCGGAGGACGGCCAGCCAGGCGTGGGGATCGAAGCTGAAGGCCGCGCGCGCCGATCGAGGGAATGCCTCGGGGTCGCGGGCGTGGTGCGCCGACTGCGCGTTCTGCATCGGAACGACCCGGACCCGGTCCTGGCGTCCGACCAGCACGGCGCACCCCTCGTCGGGCAACGCCTTCGCGAGGTGGCGGATGAGCTCGCCGAGCACGCCGTCCGGCACCGACGGCGGACGGTGGGTGCACGGCTCGGCGGTGAGGGTCCCGAGCACGCCGGTGCGCGAGAGCTCCACGCCCTCGAGCGGGGCGCCCAGCCCGAGCGCGCGGCGCTGCACGAGGAGCGCGAGCACGCTCCCCAGCTGCACGCTCCCCGAGTCCGGAAGCTCGGGCGGCGCGACCGATGCCACCAGCCCGCGGAGACAGGCGCGACATCCCTCGGCGCCGCCCGACCAGAGGACGTGCCCGGCTGCGGTCGAGCCCAGCACGACACCCGCTCGCTCCGGCATCCCGGGAGCAGCGAGGACCTGAAGTCGGCCGGCCGCGCTCGATCCTGACAGCAGCGCCACCGCCGGGGCCCAGGGGCCGTCTGCCGCGGCGGTGCACCGGACGGGGGTCCCGCCGGCGCGGAGGTACGTGGCCGCGACCTCCGCGACCGCGCCGCCCAGCTGCAGCTCGACCTCGACCGCGCCGAGCGCCTCCTGGCCACCCTCGCCCACGTCCCGGAGCAGGACCTGACGCGCGTAACGCTGGATCTGCGACTCGGTCAGCACCCGGTCCCCTCCCGGCGGAGGAGGAGGCGCCAGGTTCCGTCCTCCAGCGGCTCGAGCCCGAGCACGGTGTGGCCGAGGTCCCTCGCGCTCCCGGGCACGTTGCGGAGCGGCTCGTCGCCCTTGAGGCGGACCTCGAGCACGGCTCCGACCGGCAGCCGCTCGAGCGCGATCCGCGTCCGGACGAAGGTCATCGGGCAGACCTCACCGGTGATGTCGATGCGGGCGTCCGGGGTCACGCGCGTGCTCCGCATCCGGAGCAGCCCGGTACGCGACGGACCGTGAGGGTCCGGAAGCGCAGGCTGCGCCCGTCGACGACATGGAGCGTGCTCCGCCCTGCGGGCGAGGGCGGGCCGAGCGCGAGGGACGCCTGCAGGGCCCCGAGCACCCCCGCCAGTGACCCGAGCACTCCCGCGCGGGCACAGGTGGGCACCTCGTCCTCGCCGGGAGCGGTCCCGTAGAGACACCGCAGGCAGGCGCCGCCCGGGTCGATGCGCATTGCCTGCCCACCCCACTGCACCACCCCGCCGGAGACCAGCGGCGTCCCCACCCGGCCGACCGCGTCGCTGAGCAGGAACTTCGCCGCGACCGAGTCCGTTCCATCGATGGCCAGCGCGTGCCGGGCGAGCAGCGGGTCCACGTCGTCGGGACCCACGCGCCGGGTCCAGGTCTCGAGCTCCAGCCCGGGAAAGGCGCGGGCGAGGCGCTCGGCAGCGACCTCGACCTTGAAACGGCCCACGTCCTCCGGCCCGTACAGCGGCTGCCGGTGGAGGTTCGAGGTCTCCACCACGTCCCCGTCCACGAGGGTGAGCCGGCGGGCTCCGGCCTCTGCCAGCGCGACCGCCGCCGGACAGCCCAGGCCCCCCATACCGATGATCACAGTCGCTCCGAGCATCCCTCGGCTAGGGTAACCCTATGCGCCCTGCCCTGCTCCAGGTCCTGCTCCTCGCCGCGCTGGGATGTCGGCCGTCCGGGTCGCACGAGGCGAGCGCGCCGCCTCCGCCCTCGTCGGCGCCACCGGCGGCACGCCCCACGCCTCCCGCCGAGCGAGCAGCGCCGGCGCCAGTCGTCGCCGGGCGCATCCAGCCCGACCCGAAGCAGACCGAGTGCGTGGAGAGGTGGCTCAAGGGCCACGGCCTCGACGACTACGGCAATCCTCAGGGAACGCTGTACGCCGGCGGCACGCCGACCTTCGACGAGACGACGGGCCGGTACGCGGATCGCTGGACCATGGTGGCGAGGAACCGGCCCGAGGCGCTGCAGAGCTGCGCGGTGCCGATCCCGCCGTGACTCAGGCCGGGGCGGTGGCCTGGACCCGCTGCTCGAGCGCGCTGATCACGTCGTCGAGGTGACGCCACACTTGCCGCTCGTGCTGGATGACGTCCTCGATGCTCCCCTCGGGCGAGACAACGAAGGTCACCCGCCGGTTGATGCGCACCAGAGGCCAGAGCACGCCGAACCGCTCGCTGATCTTCCGGTCGCTGTCGCCCAGCAGCGGGTACTCGATCTTCTCGCTCCGGGCGAACTCGCACTGCACCTCCGGCCGGTCGACCGAGACCCCCACCAGCTCGGCTCCGAGCGCGCGGATGCGGGCCTGGTTGTCGCGGAAGTGGCGGATCTCCTCCGTGCACCCCGCGGTGAAGGCCTTGGGGAAGAAGAAGAGCACCAGTCGTCGACCCCGGTAGTCAGCGAGGCGAACCGTTCGCCCCTGACAGTCTTGCGCCTCGAACTCCGGCGCGGGGTCACCCACCCCGAGCATGAAACACCTCCGGATCGACCCATTTGCCACGAAACGGGGCCGGAGCGCACCCTGGGCACAGGGACAGGCGTTCAGTGGAAGCCGAGGACCGTCCAGGTGAGCCAGTGCGCCACCGCGGGGGATACCAGCCGGCCCGTGCGATCCCGCAGGATGCCGAACACCAGTCCGAACGCGGTCTTCCCCAGCAGTCCCCAGAACTCGAATCGCAGGTGGTAGAGGGCGAAGAGGACGGCGGTGAGGAGCAGCCCCGCTCCCCGTCCGAGGATGCGCTGGACCGTGGGCTGGAGGTCACCCCGGAAGAGGGTCTCCTCGGTGAGCGCGGCCTCGATGCCGATCACCACGCCGAGCAACCGCTCCAGGAACCCGACCGACCACCAGCCCTGCAGCGTCTCGAGCTCGCGCGGTAGCGCGACCTCCGGCTCGTCGAG
>CAZDSB010000554.1:0-3882 GCA_964507515.1 uncultured Myxococcaceae bacterium | reverse complement strand
CAGAGCGTGGACATCCAGATCCGCTGACGCGGGGGCCCATGCCCGGGGCCCGCAACGACCGCGGGGCCACCGACACCACGTCGGGGCCCCGCGTCCTGCCATCAGTCTGGAAACCGAAGCCTAGCGTCCCGGGGACATCGCGAGGGCGGCCTCGTCCGAGCCCGGCCCCACGTCCGACCCGGCCTGCGCGATGTGCATCGCCGCCGGCACGTAGTCGCTGCTGGTCCGCGCCGAGGCAGCCTCGGCAGGCTGGACGTCCGCGAGGGCGAGGGCGACCGGAAGACCCATCACGCAGAGGAACCCCGCCGCCACGCTGCGAACCCGCATCCAGTTGCTGCTCTCTTCGGTCTTCATGGCGTCCTGGCCTCCGTGGCGGTCTGTCCCGTTGCCGCCGACGAACCCAGGAGACTGCAGTGTCGATGCCGACCCCAAACGGCTGAAATCACGAAGAGTCAGAGCGCGTCTCGTGGCGTGGGGCTCTACACACCCTCCCCGGGTGTTGCGGTCGGGGCAACATGCCGGCCGGGGCTGGTTCGAGGGGTGCCGATGTCGGACGGGCTGCTGTACCTCGCGGAGTCGGATGTGCGCACGGCGGGGCTGCCGATGCGGGCGCTGCTCGAGGCGCTCGCCGATGCGTTCCGCGATCTCGCGGAGCGCCGGGCCGAGATCCCGCCGAAGATCGGCGTCCACCCCTCGCCCGGCTCCTTCTTCCACGCGATGCCTGCGCTGTGGCGCGCAGGTGGGGCGGCGGCGGTGAAGTGGGTGGGCTCCTTTCCCGGCAACCGCGAGCACGGTCTGCCCAGCATCTCCGCGCTCCTCGTCTTGAGCGATCCCTCCGACGGACGGCCCCTGGCGGTGATGGACGGCCGGTGGCTCACGGTGCGGCGCACGGCGGCGTGCTCGGCGCTCTCCGCCCGGTTTCTCGCCCGGAGGGGCGCGCGGACGCTCGGGGTGCTCGGCTGTGGGCTCCAGGCGCGGGCCCACGTGGAGGCGCTCCGGGAGGTCCTGCCGATCGCCCGGGTCAAGGCCTTCGATCGCCACCGGGACCGGGCGGACGCCTTCGCCGAGGACGTCCGGCGCGAGCACGGGGTGGAGGGGAGCGCCCACGACACGGTGCGAGAGGTGGTGGAGGGCATGGACGTGGTCCTCACGGCCGGGGCCATCGCGCCGCTCCTGGAGCCACCTATCGCCTCCGGATGGCTCTCCCAGGGGGCCTTCGCCTGCAGCGTGGACTACGCGAGCCCCTGGAGCGCCGCCGCGCTCGGGGAGATGGACCTCGTCTGCACCGATGATCGCGCCCAGCTCGAGGCGGCGCGGAGCTCGGGTCCGGTCGCCCGTCTCCCGCCCGTGCACGCCGACCTCGCGGAGCTCGCGAGCGGCCGGAAGCAGGGACGGGACGCCGAGACCCAGCGCACCTTCGCCTGCAACCTGGGGCTCGCCCTCGCCGACGTGGTCGCCGCGGTGCTGGTCCACCGCCGGGCCCGGGAGGCCGGGCTCGGCACCTGGCTGCCGCTCTGAGGCGGCTACCTGGGCTGCGGCGAGCCGACCAGCTGCGCCTCGTCCGAGCCGGGGCCGATGTCGATGCCCGACTCTGCCGCGGCCGCGCGCACCAGGGGCGGCACCTCGTCGGAGACGGAGTGCTGCGCCACCGGCGTCGACGGCTTCGGCGCCTGGTGACCACCGGCCACCGCGAAGGTGGCCGCCGCGGCGACGCCGAGGAACCCCGCCGCGATGCCCCGGACCCAGTTCTGCCTACTCGGCCCAGGAGGAGGCCGCGAGCTGCGCCTCGTCCGAACCCGGCCCGACGTCCACGTCCGCCTGCGCCTCGTGCATCCCCGAGGGGACGTACCCGGAGCTCGACTGCGCCCGGGGCTGCGCCTGCGTCTCCGCCTGCCTGTGCCCGCCCGCGATCGCGAAGGTGACCGTCGCGCTGACACACAGGAACCCCAGCGCGATTCTCCGAACCCACGTCCGCGCATTGCTCTCGTTGTTCATGACCCGTCTCCTCTGGACCGGCGCCGTCTCGTCGGTCGCCGCTGGAGGAGTGCAGGCTGCAGCCGCGATGCCGCGCCCAAGTCCGCGCGTTCACCGCTTTCACCATCGCGTCGCGTGGCATCGCCGCTCCCGAAGCGTTGCCGCCCGCGCAACCGCACGAGCCGTGCGGCGAGACCGTGGATCATGTACGCGTGTGAGCGAGCGCACGCAGCGAGCGATGCGTGTGGTGCGCACATCGCGACCGTCGCCTCGTCTCCGCTACGCCAGCGGCTCGGCGCGCCGCGAGTCGCTCAGAGCGGCCGGTGGAGCACGCGGGACAGCTCGCCGACGATTCCCCGGCGGAAGGCGAGCACGCAGACGACGAACAGCCCGCCCTGGACCACCGTCACCCACCCGCCCAGCCCGGCCAGGAAGCTCTCCACGCAGACGATGACCACCGCCCCGACGACAGGGCCGAAGATGGTCCCCAGCCCGCCGAGGAGGACCATCAGGATCACCTCGCCGGAGGTGGTCCAGTAGACGTCGGTCAGCGAGGACAGCTGGAACACGATGGCCTTGGTGGCCCCGGCGAGCCCGGAGAGCGCGGCCGAGAGCACGAAGGCGATGAGCTTGTAGTGGTCGGCCTTGTAGCCGAGGGACACCGCGCGCGGCTCGTTCTCGCGCACCGCCTTCAGCACCTGACCGAAGGGCGAGTTGACCACCCGCAGGATGAAGAAGAATCCGAAGAGGAAGATCGCCAGGACGACGAAGTACATCGTCAGGTTGGGTTCCAGCGACAGGACCCCCAGCAGCTTCCCGCGGGGCACGCCCTGGATGCCGTCCTCGCCCCCGGTGAACGGCGCCCGCAGACAGAAGAAGTAGAACATCTGCGCGAGGGCGAGGGTGATCATCGCGAAGTAGATCCCCTGCCGCCGGATCGCGAGCCAGCCGACCAGCAGTCCCAGCACCGCCGCCGTGGCCGTCCCGGTGAGCACGGCGAGCTCGAAGGGCAGGCCCCAGACCTTGGCCGCGTGGGCCGCGAGGTATCCCGCCCCACCCAGGAAGAGGGCATGCCCGAAGGAGAGCAGGCCCACGTACCCGAGCAGGAGGTTGAACGCGCAGGCGAAGAGCGCGAAGCACAGCATCTTCATCAGGAAGACGGGGTAGACGAAGAACGGCGCCCCAAGCCCGAGGACGATCAGGACGATGATCGGGATCCGGAGCGAGCTGCGCAGCTCGTCCGGGCTCGCCACTCGACGGGGCGCGGCGCTGGTCTTGGCCTCCACGCCGTGCGCGGTCACGTCGCCCTCCCGAAGAGTCCGGCCGGCTTGACCAGCAGCACGATGGCCATGATGACGAACACCACCGTGTTCGAGGCCTCGGGGTAGAAGACCTTGGTGAGGCCCTCGATCACGCCGAGGCCGAAGCCGGTCACGATCGAGCCGAGGATCGATCCCATCCCGCCGATCACCACCACCGCGAAGACGACGATGATCAGGTCGGCGCCCATCAGCGGGCTGACACGGTAGATCGGCGCGGCCATCACCCCGGCGAACGCCGCCAGCGCCACCCCCAGCCCGTAGGTGAGGGTGATCAGCCTCGGCACGTTGATCCCGAACGCCTGGACCAGGAGCGGGTTCTCGGTGCTGGCGCGCAGGTAGGCGCCGACGCGGGTGCGCTCGGTGACGAACCAGGTCAGCCCGCAGAACAGCACCGAGACCAGGACCACCCAGGCCCGGTAATTGGGAAGGAACATGAAGCCGAGGTTCTTCCCTCCGGAGAGCTGGGGCGGAATGTCGTACGGCTCGCCGGAGACGCCGAAGTAGTTGAGCGCCACCCCCAGCCCGTAGGTGAGGGTGATCAGCCTCGGCACGTTGATCCCGAACGCCTGGACCAGGAGCGGGTTCT
>CAZDSB010000553.1:0-8372 GCA_964507515.1 uncultured Myxococcaceae bacterium | reverse complement strand
GCCGCCCTCGGTCCCGGGCACGGATCCACCGCGCGTGTGCGCCACGCCCACCCGGACGCGGGTTCCGGGCCGTCGGAGTCCCTGGAGCATCGACAGGAGCGCCACGGCGATGGAGAGCGCGGCGAGGACCAGCAGCGCCTTGCGCAGCCAGTCCGGTCCCAGGTCGAGCCTGAGGTTCGGATCGATGTGGATGAGGTTGAGGCCGCCCCGCATGGCCGCGCCGATGGCGTAGCCGAGCATGCTCCCCACGATGGAGGCCACCGTTCCCCAGAGCGTCAGCGGGAACCAGCGGTGGGGCGCCGCGATGATCATCGGGATCAGCAGCACGAAGGGGGGAACGGGAAAGAACGCCGAGTCGATCGCCGCGACGACCAGCAGCGCGGTGAAGGCGGCGGGGGTGTTCGCGTACGACTCGACGCGGCGGTACATCCGGCCGGACCAGGCCCGGGCCCGGCCCCATGGCGTCGAGGGGAGCTGAGGAACTGTGTCGGTGCTCATGCGGGAATTGCCCAGCACCCTAGCAGGAGGGCCCGGTGTCCAGGGGGGCGCTGTGTGGCAGCCGGGTGTCCGGATGTTAGGTTGCCCGGCATGACGGCCCTGGAACGGGTGGAGCGCGCCGCATCCGCGCTGAAGGTCTTCCCCCTGCCCTCGGCCGTGCTGTTTCCGCACACCGTCCTTCCGCTGCACATCTTCGAGCCGCGGTACCGCTCGCTCGTGAAGTCCGCGCTCGCCGGCGACAAGGTGATGGCGATGGCGCAGCTCGAGCCTGGATACGAGGGCACCTACGCCGGGCGCCCGCGCATGCGGCCGATGGTGTGCGCGGGCGTCATCGCCTGGCACGAGGAGCTCGACGGCGGGCGGTACAACATCATCGTCCAGGGAGCGGTGCGGGCCCGCATCCTCGAGGAGCTTCCTCCCGAACAGCTCTACCGCGAGGTGCGCGCCGCCATCCTTCCCGACACCGACTACCACGGCGCGGAGGAGGAGCAGCTCCGGCAGGCGATGCTCGAGCTCGCCGCCCGGCTCCCGCCCCCGGTGGCGCAGGGCCTGCTCCAGGCATCCGCGCGGGCCTCGGGCGGCGCGCTCGCGGACGTGGTGGCCTCCAGCGTCGTGGCGGACGTGGAGCGGCGCCAGGACCTGCTCTGCGAGCTGGACGTGCGCGCGCGGTTGAGCTCAGTGCTGGCCGAGGTCAGCGAGGTGTTGGCCCGGCTCGCTCCGGCCAAGCCCGAGGGGCCGGTGAACTGACGATGCGCCTCGTGAAGATCGGCCTCGCGTCGGTGAACACCACGGTGGGCGCCACCCACGCCAACGTCGAGCGTGCGGTCCGCTTCGCCAAGGAGATGGCGGCCGCCGACGTGACCGTGGCCGTGTACCCGGAGCAGATGATCGGCGGATACCCGCCCGAGGACCTCATCCAGTGGCAGGGCTTCGTCGAGGACCAGTGGCGCGCGCTGCAGCACTTCGCCCGTGAGACACGCGCTCAGCCGACGGTGCACGTGCTCGGGGTGGCGATCCTCCACGAGGGGCTGCGCTACGGGTGCGCGGCGGTCGTGGCCGGCGGCGAGATCCGCGGCCTCGTCCCGAAGGAGAAGCTTCCGACGTACAGCATCTACTACGAGGGGCGCACCTTCAGCCGGGGCTTCCCCTATCAGCTGGGTGAGCACCGCGGCGTTCCCTTCGGTGACCTCATCTTCCAGTTCGACTTCGGCGTCATCGCGCCGGAGGTGTGCGAGGACGCCTGGACCACCGAGTGCCCGATGCGGCGCCGGACCTATTCGGGCGCCGAGCTGGTGGTGAACATCTCCGGCTCGGCGTTCCGCGTGGGGACGGACGAGACCCGGCGGGAGATGCTCATCACCCGGGCGGGCGATCACCAGTGCACGCTCGCGTACGTGAACCTCGTGGGCGGCAACGACGGCCTCCTCTTCGACGGCGGCGGCTTCGTCCTTCAGAACGGGAAGATGATGCTCGACGCTCCGCGCTGGCGTGAGGGCTGGGAGGCGACGACCGTCGACCTCGATCGGACCATGCGCCTGCGGAGCGAGAACACGACCTGGCGGATGGACCACACCGCCTGGGCGGCAAGCCACGAGCCGGTCCCGACGATCGAGATCCCCGCGACCCAGTTCCGCACCCGGCGCGAGAAGCTGACCTACCCGGTCCCCGCGCACGGGAGCTTCTTCCTCCCGGCGCCCGAGAGGCACGTCCCGGCGCGCACGCGCTACTGCGAGGACGTGCTCGACGCGCTCTCGATGGGGGTGGGCGACTACTTCGAGAAGAACCGGGTCTTCAAGTCCATCGGGATCGCGCTGTCCGGCGGCCGTGACTCGCTGCTGACCCTGCTCATCGCGCACCGCTGGGCCTCGCGGAAGAAGCCGGAGGCGCCGGGGAGCCTGCTGCGCGCGTTCTACATGCCGAGCCGCTACTCCTCGGCCGAGAGCGAGAAGGCCGCGCGCACCGTCTGCGACGAGCTGGGCGTGCTGCTCCGGGTGGTGAGCATCGATGCGGCGTTCGAGCGGGAGCTCGAGGCGGTGCGAGGCATGCTCCAGCCGGGCGAGCCCCTGACCCCGCTCACCGAGCAGAACGTCCAGGCGCGGATCCGCGGCCAGAGGATGTGGAGCTGGAGCAACTCCTCGGGCGGCCTCTTCCTCCAGACGGGGAACATGAGCGAGCGGGCCGTCGGGTACACCACGGTGGGCGGAGACCTCGAGGGCGCGCTGGCGGTCATCTCCAACGTTCCCAAGACGGTGGTGATGGTGCTGCTGGACTACCTCCAGGAAACGCATCCGCTGGAGGGCATTCGTCTCGTGCTGCAGAAACCGCCCGGGCCCGAGCTCGCGCCGAACCAGGTGGGCGAGGAGGAGCTGATGCCCTTCCGCGTGCTCGACGCCTGCTTCCACCTGTTCGCCGACGAGAAGCTGCTCCCCGAGGAGGTGGAGCAGGTCGTCGGCTCGATGTTCCCCGACCTCGGCGCGGAGGTCGTGCATGGCCACGTCACGAAGTTCGTGAAGCTGTTCCTCGCGAGCATCTACAAATGGGTGCAGGCGCCACTCTCGCTCCACATCGGCAACCTGGACCTGGATCGCGAGCGGGCGCTGCAGCTCCCGGTCGTCACCCACGCCGAGTGGGCGCTGAAGAAGAAGTGAACGTCGCGCGGCCGGTCCCCACGGCGCTGGACTGGCTGCGCGTCAACCTCGCCATCGGTACACTCAGCTTCGGATCGGCGAGCCGCATCGTCCTCTACGAGGACGCGGTGGTACGGGACCGTGGCTGGCTCTCGGCGGCGGAGTTCGACGAGGTGCTGACCGTCGCACAGCTCCTGCCGGGCCCGAACCTGGTCAACCTCTCCGCGTATCTGGGCTACCGCCTGGTGGGAGTTGCGGGCGCGGTCCTGGGCATCGTCTGTCTCTGCCTGCCGGGCGCGGTGCTCGGGGTCGCGCTCTCCGGGGTGCTGGCGGTGAACCATCCCTGGGTGCAGGGGCCGCTGCGCGGCATGGCGGTGTCGGGCATCGTGCTGCTGTTGCTCTTCCTCTGGCGGCGGCTGCCGGGGCTGGGCGCCACGCCGGACTCCGCGGTGCCGGCCTCCACGCGGGTCCGGGTGCTGCGGGGGGCGCTCCTGGCGGCGGTGGGCGGGGTGATCCTCGGTGGTGTCTCGCTCTTCGTGGTCCTGGCGGTGGCGATTCCGACCGCGCTGGTCATGGAGTTCACGGTGTGAAGCTCCTCGCGCTGTTCTGGATCTTCTTTCGTGTCGGGCTGGTGTCCTTCGGGGGCGTGTTCTCCGTGCTTCCGGAGCTCCAGCGCGAGCTCGTGGACGGTGGGCTCATCACGCCGGACGGGTTCGTGCAGGCGTTCGTGCTCGGCCAGGTGGTTCCCGGGCCGAACATGGCGATGTGCACCGTCATCGGGTGGCACGTCTACGGCCTGGCCGGGGCGGTGGTGGCGTTCGTCGCGATCTACAGCGGGCCGGTGGCGATGATGGGCGCGGCCTACGCGGTCTACCACCGGTGGCGTGACGTCACCTGGGTGCGCCGGCTGGAGCTGGCGATGCGCCCGGTGGTGCTGGGGCTCCTCGCGGCATCGGCGGCCACGCTGATGTGGACGGCGGCGGGCACGCAGCACGCGCTGGCGCTCGCCGTCGCCGTGCTGGTGGGCGTGCTCGCCGCGAAGACCAGGCTGGGCGCGCTGGCGCTGCTCTTCGTCGGCGCGGCAGCGTGGTCGATCGGGCAGCTCGTGCTCTGAGAACGGGCCGCCCGCGAACGCGACTATTCCTCGACGATGGAGGTCACCTTCGCCAGGACGTCGTCGAGCACCGTTCGCAGCTTGCGCATCACGCTCGGGTTGAGCCGCCCGCGTCGTGCCGCGCGCCGGAGCACGCGGAAGAGCTGCGCCGCGTGCTGCATCAGGTCCGCCAGGTCCTCCGCGCTGTCCGCCCAGCTCGACGCACCCGAGCGCTCGTAGAAGTCCTCGACCTCCGAACGGTGCTCCTGGAGGTCACGCGCGCCCTCCGGGGTGATGGTGTAGATGCGTCGCCCGTCGTCGTCCGACCCGCGGACGTGCCGCAGTTCCTCCAGCATCTGCAGGGTGGGGTAGATGACGCCGGGGCTCGGGCGGTAGGTCTGGCCGCTCCGCTCCTCGATGGTCTGCATGATCTCGTACCCGTGGCGCGGCTGCTTCTCGAGCGCGTCCAGCACCAGGTAGCGGACCTCGCCACGCTCGGCGCGCGGCGGTGGCCCACCGAAGAAGTCCCGCCAGTCGCCCCGGCCACCGTGGCCGTGCCGCCCCCAGGGCCCACGTCCCATGAACATCTCCGGGTTCCAGCCCCACCTCTCTTCGTGTCGCATCGTTCTCGCTCCTTGCCGGACCCGGCCCGGATAGACACATCGCGTCGATGTGTCGTGTAGATATATCTATAAATAGCACGGAGCCGAGCTTTCGCACCACCGCCCGACGGCTTCGGATCTGAGCGCTCGTTTCGGGGTGCTCGCTTCGAGGTACCAGGCACCTCGAAATGAGCCTTCATATCAGGTACTTGCGTGGTCCATGGAGGTGCCAAACACCTCGTTACGGGGCGAATCGAAGCCAAACCCCGGCTCGAGGTGCCAGGCACCTCGTCCCCCGGCACCTCGTCCCCGCACCTGGTCCCCGCCCCTCGTCCCCCGGGGACCTCGTCGCGACCCGAAGTGACCGCGATCTCGTGACCGGGCGCCTTGGCCCGCGGGGTGCCTCAGCCCCGGTGGACGCTGCGGTCGCGACCCGCCTGCTTGGCGCGCGTGCACGCCGTCTCGGCCGCCTCGAGCAGGTTGCCCCACGGCTCGGACGGCCGCAGCGCCGCCACGCCCACGCTCACCGTCGCCATCACGCAGCGATCGGCTCGCGTTGCGCCCCGGAGCCGGTCGGCCAGCGCGCACGCCCGCGGTAGCGCCCATCCGGGAAGCAGCAACGCGAACGTGTCCGCGCCCAGCCGCCCGATCGGGCCAGCGCCGCTGCTCTCCGACGAGATCCGCTGGGCGAGCGCCTCGAGGCAGCTGTCGGCCGCCAGCTCACCGCGGACGTCGCGCAGCGCCTGGAAGTCGTCCACGTCCACCACCAGCAGGCTGCAGGGCTGCGCAGCGCGGCGGGCCACCTGGACCGCGAAGGCCAGCTCCCGCTCGAACGCCCCGCGCGTGTAGACGCCGGTCTCCAGGTCCAGCTCCACGACCCGGGCGCTCATGGTGCGCTCGCTCCCGAGGCCGCGCGCGTCTTGGCCGCGGCCCGGACGAAGCCGTCGTACTGCCGCAGGGCCGCCTCACCGACCAGCTGCACGTGATGGTTGTTGAGCCACGCGGTGACCGGCGCCGCGACCAGCGGCATCGCACGGCCGAGCGACGCGAATCCGCCGCGCTCCGCGAGCACCGCCGCCATCTTCCCCAGGACCTTCGGACCGGAGCGCTGCAGCGGTCCGACCCCGTTCGCCTCGCCCAGCACCCCGAGCAGCTCGGTCCGCGCCCGGCGGAAGCGGAGATCCACCCCGTACGCGGTCGCGATGTCGGCCAGCATCCGGATCTGCAGCCACGCCATGACCACCAGGTCCGCCGGAACGCTCACCAGCCCAAAGACCCCGCTCACCGACCCGGTCAGCGAGGCGAGACCCTTGGCCGACTCGATCACGTGTTGCCCGAGCTCGCGTGGGCCGGCCGACGGGTAGCGCGACCTGAGCGCCTTGACCCGGGTCCGCGCGCGCTTCGCCTCGAGACCGACCACGTCCTCCATCCGGAGCGAGGCCAGGCGCTTCACGCTCGCGGGGCTCAGCTTCTTGAGGAAGGCGAGGCGTTCGCTGTCGAGGAGTCCCACGGAAGGTGATCCTGGCAGCGGCCTGGTCTCCCCGGCAACGGCCGGGCGAGCTTGCCGCCCCGGTCGAGAACGCTCGGCGACGGCCGCTGATTTCGGCGCAAGTGCGTGTTTCTCCGACCACTCCGGAGGTCCCGGCACCCTCGACGCCTTCCCGCCTGCTCAGGTGAGGGCCGGCCGTGCGCGGCGGCCGCCTAGGACTGTCCGAGGCGCGAGGCCACCTTGGTCGCCTCCTCGACGGCGCGGGCGAGCACCGAGCGGATGCGTCCGTCCTCGAGCGTGAGCAGGCCGGCGATGGTGCATCCGGCGGGCGTCGTGACCTGGTCCTTCAGCGCCGCCGGGTGCAGCCCGGTCTGCAGGACCATCCGCGCCGAGCCCTGCAGCATCTGCGCGGCGATCTCCATCGCCACGTCGCGGCGCAGGCCCATCATCACGCCTCCCTCCGCCAGCGCCTCGATGATGAGGTAGGCGAACGCCGGCCCGCTGCTGTTGAGCGCGGTGACGACGTCCATCGACCGCTCCTCGAGCTCGATGCATCGCCCCACCGTCCGGAAGAGCCGCATCGCGGTCTGCACGTGGGCGTCCGTGGCCAGCGGGCCGCGCGAGACGATGGTCATGCCCTCTCCGATGGTGCAGGGCGTGTTGGGCATCGCCCGGACGAGGGGGCTCTCCGGCAGCCAGCGGCGAATCTGCTCCAGGCGAACGCCTGCCGCCGTGCTCAGCACCAGCTTGCCGCGAAGCGCGGCGCGCATCTCGTCGCCGTCGAGCACGCCCTGGAGCTGCTGCGGCTTCAGCGAGACCAGCACCGCGCTCGACTCGCGCGCGACCGAGAGGTTGTCCACCGTGGCCCGGACGCCGTGCTTCCTCGTCAGCGCCGCGGCCGCCTCGCCCCGGCGCGTGGAGACCGATAGGCGTGCCGGATCGAGCGAGCCCGACACGATGAGCCCGCGCACGATCGCCTCGCCGACCGTTCCACAACCCAGGACGCCCAGGGTACCGTCGTTGTCCAGCATGCCCACGGACCTAGCACAGCCGGGCACGCGGCCTCCTCTCGGGGTCGCGCAGCGCATCGTCGTCAAGCTGGGCACCCAGGTGGTGACCCACGACGGACGCTCGCTCGCGCTGGGACGGCTCATGTCCCTGGTCGAGGAGATGGCCGTCCTCCGGCAGCAGGGCCGGGAGATCCTCCTCGTCTCCAGCGGCGCCGTCGCCCTAGGGATGAAGCAGCTCGGGCTCTCCGAGCGTCCACGCTCGCTCGGGCTCCGGCAGGCGTGCGCCGCGGTGGGGCAGGGGCACCTCGTCGGCCTCTACACGTCGGCGTTCGCTCAGTTCGGGGTGACCGCGGCCCAGGTGCTCCTCACCGAGAGCGACCTTGGCGACCGGGACCGGGCCCTCTGCGTCCGCACGACCCTGATGCGGCTCCTCGAGCTGCGCGCGGTCCCGGTGCTGAACGAGAACGACAGCGTGAGCATCCGCGAGCTGGTCGAGCATCGCCGCGCGCAGGGTGCCGAGACGGGAGCGCCAGTCTTCGGCGACAACGACGGGCTCAGCGCACGCGTGGCCATCGGGGTGGACGCTGATCTCCTCGTCCTGCTGACCGACGTGGAGGGCCTGTACACCGCCGATCCTCGGACCGATCTCGGCGCGCGGCGCATCGGCGTTCTCGACGCGGAGACGCCCCGGCTGGATGGGGTCAGCCCAGGTGGCACGGGCGGGATGACCAGCAAGCTGGAGGCGGCGCGGCTCGCCAGCCGTTCGGGGGTGACGACGGTCATCGCGCCAGGGGCGCTGCCCGGTGTGCTGAGCCGACTGCTCGCCGGAGAGGACGTGGGCACCTGCATCCCTCCGGCGGAGCGCCGGGCGGTGCGGCGGCAGCGCATCGCGGTCGCGCCCCGGTCGGGTGCGCTGGTGGCCAACGACGGCGCGCTCGCGGCGCTCGAGGGCGGGCGTGCCTCGCTGCTCCCCATCGGCGTCGTTGGCGTGGAGGGGGACTTCCGCGAGGGAGACGTGGTGGAGATCCGCGACGGCTCGGGGCGAGTGCGGGG
>CAZDSB010000552.1:0-2807 GCA_964507515.1 uncultured Myxococcaceae bacterium | reverse complement strand
GATGTTGGTGCACCAGGCCTGTGCGTGTCCGAGGAAGAACTGCTGCTCGCGGGTGAACCGGCTCGGGGCAGCCGTCCGCTCCGGATGGGCCCCGGCGTAGGCCTGCATCGCGGCGAAGGCCAGCTTCAGCCCGCCGAGGTCCGCGACGTTTTCGCCCAGGGTCAGCGCGCCGTTCACGTGGAGGTCGTCGATGGACACGTAGCCGTCGAACTGCTTCTTCACGCAGGACACCCGGTCGACGAACGCCTTGCCCGACTCCGGCGTCCACCAGTCGGTGAGGTTCCCCTTGGCATCGAACTGGCGGCCCTCGTCGTCGAAGCCGTGGGTGAGCTCGTGGCCCACCACCATTCCCATCGAGCCGAAGTTCACCGCGTCGGTGGCCTCCTTGTTGAAGAACGGAGGCTGGAGGATTCCCGCCGGGAACACGATCTCGTTCCTCGGCGGCTCGTAGTAGGCGTTCACCGTGGGCGGCGTCATCAGCCACACCGTCCGGTCGAGCGGCTTGCCGATCTTCTTCAGATCGCGCGCGTTCTCGTAGGCCATGGCCCGCATGTGGTTCCCGAGGAAGGTGCCACGGTCGGTGACGAGGCCGTCGTAGGTCTTCCACTTGTCGGGGTAGCCGATCTTGTCGAAGACCGCCTTCGCCTTCTCGCGAGCGCGGGCCCTCGTCGGGGCGTCCATCCAGCTCAGCGTGTCCAGGTTGGCGTCGAAGGCCTGCTCGATCTGCTCGACCATCGACTTGGTCACCGCCTTGCCGTCCGCTCCGAAGGTCTGTTCGACGAAGGGAACCGCGAGCGCCTCGCCGAGGCCGTGATCCGTGGCGGCGACGCACTTCTTCCACCGGGGCCGGTCCTCCTTGGCCCCGGTGAGGAACTTGCTGTTGAAGGCGAAGGCAGCGTCCTCGAACGGCTTGGGCAGCGCGATGATCTGCGAGGACACCAGCCGCCAGGCCAGGTAGGTGCGGAGCTGAGCGCGGGGGATCTTCCGCACCAGCTGCCCCACCTCCGTCGCGAACACGGGGTGCGTCACGTTCAGCGCCTGGACGCCCGGCGTTCCCACCGCGGCGAAGTACTGGCTCCAGTCGAAGCCGGGAGCTGTCTTCGCCAGGGCCTTCGGATCCATGCGGTGGTAGATCTTGTTCGGATCTCGGCGCGAGACGCGGTCGAGACTCGCCTGCGCCAGCCGGGTCTCCACGTCCATCACCTGGTCGGCCTTCTTCGCCGCCACCTCGGGAGCGTCCCCGAGCAGCCCGAACATCTGCGCCACGTAGGCCCGGTAGCCCTCGCGGATCTCCTTCATCTTCGGAGCGTCGCTCAGGTAGTAGTCGCGGTCCGGCAGCCCCAGGCCACCCTGATCGACCAGGCCGATGACCTCGGTCGCATCCTTGTAGTCCTGGGCCGACCCGTAGCCGAAGAGGGCGTTGGCCCCGGCGTCGTGCAGCCGCGCCAGCTCCGTCGCCACCTGCTTCGAGGTGCTCACCCGGTCGAGCCGGCGCAGCGCGGTGCGCAGCTCGGGCAGCGCGCCGTCCAGCTTCGACTCGTCCATGCACGTCGCATAGAAGTCGCCGATCTGCTTGGCGTATGGCGTTCCCGGAGGCGCCTTCCCGTCGGCGATGAGCTCGAGGATCTCCTTGAGCGTCTGCTCGTTGCGCTCCTCGATGACGTTGAATCCCCGCCCCCAGACGCTTCGGTCGGCGGGGATGGGCGTGGCCTTCAGCCAGCCGCCGCAGGCGAACTGGTAGAAGTCGTCACAGGGGTTCGCCGACGTGTCGAGGGCCGCGGCATCGAGCCCGGCCGGCATCGGAGGCGCGGCGAGGGGGGTCGGCGCCGTCATCGGCGGCGGGGCAGGACGGTTCGGGGGCGCGGAGGCGCACCCCGCGGCGAGCAGTACGGGGACGAGGAGACGCTTCACGGTGCCTGTCAGCTCCTTGCTGGGTCAAAGGGCCCGGCACCCTAGCGGAAAAGCCGGCGGCCAGGCTCAGCCCCCGAGCAGCTTCCGCTTCAGGTCTGAATCCGCCGGGTCCGGGCCCAGCCAGCAGGAGAACAGCGCATCCCCGAAGTCCTTCCCGGGGATCACCGTCTCCTTGGCAACCCCGCCGACGATGACACCCTTCTCGGGGACGTAGGTGAGCGAGAGCACGTTTCCCTTCTTGAGGTCGGGCACGGCCGCGGCGAGCTGATCCAGACGGGCCTGCAGCGCCGGCATCTGGGCCTTCGAGTTCTTCTCGAAGCCCTCGCGGATGCTCTCGACGATCTTGTCCTTGCTCACGTCGCGGAGCATGTGGAGGTCCATCCGCTTGATCTGCTCGGACTTGATGAGGTTCGCGGCGTTGAAGGTCGGCTTCTCGGCGTAGAGCGCGCCGACGTACACGTCGAACATCCACTTGTTCCGGATCCCCGCACCGATGAGCGACACGTTCTTCCCGTCCTGGGAGACGGTGTCCGGGACCGGGTGCCCGTCCACGTCCTTCGCGGTCACCGGAAACGCCACCAGCGAGCACAGCAGCACAAGGGCCATCCGCAGCGTCGTAGCCATCAGTCCCTCCCGTGGTTGGGGCCTCAGCCGTTGGCCTTGGCGAACGACTCCATGAACGTCACCAGCGTCCGGATGTTCTCCGGGCTCACCGCGTTGTAGGCGCTCACCCGGATCCCGCCGGCGCTGCGGTGGCCCTTGAGGCCCCACATCCGCTGCTTCTTCGCCTCGGACACGAAACGGTCGTCGAGCTCCTCGGTTGGAAGACGGAAGACGATGTTCATCGTGCTCCGCGCGGCCTTCTCCACCGGCGCCCGGTAGAAGGAGCTCATCCG
>CAZDSB010000551.1:0-36129 GCA_964507515.1 uncultured Myxococcaceae bacterium | reverse complement strand
CCCCATCCCGCCCAGCACCGCCGACAGCTCCCCCTTCTTGCCCAGGTAGCGGACCCGCAGCGCCTCGAGGCCGGACGCCTCGCTGGCGCGGCCGATCTCCTCCCGAGCCTTGCTGGCCAGCGATTCCAGTCGCTCCTGCATTCCTCACCTCCCGAAACGACAAAGGGCCACCCCTGGGGGCAGCCCTCGTGTCGGCTCGCCGGGGTCTCGAAGCCCCCCCGGCACGGGTCCGATGTCAGGCCGCCGCGATCTTCGCGATGGCCGCAAAACCCTGCGGATCGGCAACGGCGATGTCGGCCAGCACCTTCCGGTCCAGCGCCACCTTCGCCTTGCCCAGGCCGGAGATGAGCCGGCTGTAGCTGATGCCCGAGAGCCTAGCCGCGGCGTTGATCCGGACGATCCACAGCGAGCGGAAGTCCCGCTTCTTCCGGGCCCGGTCACGGCTGGCGTAGTCCAGCGCGCGTTCCACGGCCTGGTTCGCACGCTTGTAGCAGTTCTTCCGCCGGCCCCTGTAGCCCTTGGCCAGCTTCAGAATTCGATTGCGGCGACGGCGCGCCTTGAAACCCTTCTTCACCCGCATGGCTCGTCCTCAGCTCGCCCCGTAGGGGAACATTTCCTTGATGACCTTCTTCGCGTCCATGTCGCGAAGGTGGCCGGTGCCGCGGTTGCGGCGGTCGTTGTTTGGGGTCTTCGAGAAGGTGAAGTGGTGCTTCGCGTAGGCCTTGGCGTGCTTCACCTTGCCCGTCTTCTTCACCTGGAACCGCTTCTTGGCGGCACTCCGTGTCTTCAGCTTCGGCATCGCCTGCTCCTCAAACTCGTCCGGGCCCCGCGGGGGCCTTGGTGGCAGGAGCGGCGGCGGGGGTAGGGGCCGGCTCCGGCTTCTTCTCCGCCTCCAGCTGGGCTGCCCGCTGCCTCGCCAGATCCCGGGCGCGCTGGGCGACCTTGGGGTTGGGGGCGAGGATCATGAACATCTGCCGGCCTTCCATGCGGGGGACCTGCTCCACCACCCCGACCTCTTTCACGTCCTTGATGACGTCCTCAAGCAGCGACTGGCCGAGCTCCTTGTGGGTGATCTCGCGACCCCGGAACATGATGGTAATGCGCGCCTTGTTCCCCTCCTCGAGGAAGCGCTTCACGTTCCGCACCTTGAACTCGTAGTCGTGCTCCTCGGTCTTCGGTCGCATCTTCACCTCCTTGAGGTGAACCACGACCTGCTTCTTCTTTGCCTCCGATGCCCGCTTCTTCTCCTCGTACTTGAAGCGGCCGTAATCCATGATCTTGCAGACCGGAGGCTTGGCCATGGGGTTGACCTCGACGAGGTCCATCCCGAACTGATTGGCCTGCTCCAGTGCTGCTTCGATCGTCAGGACACCCAGCTGCTCGCCAGCGGGCCCGACCACGCGCACCTCGCGCGCGCGGATCCGCCGGTTCGTTCTCTGATCACGAGCGATGTGAGTCGACCTCCAGCTGGGGGGAGCCCGTCCGAGCAGGCACGGGGGTCCAAAAGGCGGGGCAAGATACTTGCCTGACGCCCCAAGTCAAGCGAGCCCCTACCCCCTCTTCCCATAGCGCGGAAAGGCGCACACTGCACAGCGAATGGGTGCCCTGCTGCCCCTCCTCCTCGTCGGGTGGATGCTGTCGGCGCCCCCCTCTTCCCGGGGGGATACCTCGGTGGGGCTGCTCCTCCACGACACCTGCGCCGGAGCCAAGGCGCCGGTCTGCAACCGGCTGGGGCGCATGTTCATGCCGGGGTTCGTGACCCGGAGCGAGGTGAAGGCGCTGCGGGCGTCGAAGGCGTACTGCGACCTGCTCGGGACCCCCTGGGAGTGCCTCGATGCGCGCGAGCGGGTGCTCCGGCAGCGCCCGCCGGACCTCGCCGACGCGGCGACCTTCGCCGCCGGCGCCTGCAAGACGGGATCGGCCCGAGGGTGCGTGGTCTGGGCAGAGACGGTGGGCTGCGGGCGAGGGGTGGCGGCGGATCCGAAGAAGGGCCTCTCGGTGCTCCAGCGGCAGTGCGAGGAGACGCCGCAGGCCTGTCTCGAGCTGGCGGTCTGGCTGGATTATCCGGGCGCCCGGACCGCGCTCGACGGCTCGCCGGCGCGGGCGAGCGCGACCTACGTGGCAGCGGAGATCGCCCTGACCAACGGCCTCGTCGACCGCGCCGCGGAGCTCCTGGCGACGCTGCCCAAGTCCGCGTCCCCCTGGCCCGAGCGACGTGCGTTCCTGTCGGCGATGATCTCCCTGGGTCGCGGGGACGATGCCGCGTTCGGCGAGTCCGTCGCGCAGCTCAGGAAGCTGAAGCCCGACGAGCGGGTCACCCGCATCCTCGTCCGGGTGGCCGAGGGCGGACGCCCGGCGGGCTGGATGCCGGCGCTCATCTCCGCCTGGACCGCGGAGCGCAAGCCGGAGCTGAAGAGCGACCCGTTCCTCCTCCCCTCCTTCGAGCCCCAGTCCACCTGCATTCCGGGCGAGCGGGAGCAGACCAGCTCCGACGCCTCCGCCTCGGTGGACACCTTCGTCACCCAGCTCGCGCACCGCTTCCATGGACGGCCGCGGGTGCCCCCGTCGGCGGCCCTCCTCGAGGCCGCGCGCGTGCATGCCGCCGGGACGGACGACGGCGTGCGGCTGATCGCGGTCTCGCTGCTGGTCGAGCCGTTCCTGACCCAGGACCAGCGCGACCGCGGGCGGGGAGTGGCGGCGGAGGCGCTGCAACGTCTCGCCGAGGCGCACCCGAAGGAGGCGTTCTTCCAGCTCGCGGCGGCGGCCGGACCGGACCCGGAGACGGCGCCAGTGAACGTCGCGGCGCTCGGGAAGCTCGAGGCGCTGGCGAAGCTCGGGGAGCTGCGGCCTCCCGGTCGCCTGCTCCGGCAGACGCTGGAGCAGCACCTGAGCCCCGGGGACTTCCGGGACTTCGGGCTCAGCACCGCCGTGGAGGTGGTCCTGGACATCGACCTCGAGCGCTACCTGGAGCGGGTGCTGAACGAGGTCGGCGAGTCGGCGCGGCGGGTGGCGGTGGTCCGGACGCTGGCGTGGCAGCTGTCCCGGAGCGGGTGGCTGGTCCACCTCTTCACCGGTGCCCGGTTACTGGCGGCGATCGCCGAGCGGACCGGGAGCGAGCCGGACAAGGCGACGGCGGCGTCCACCCTCGCGCGCGGGCAGCGGCTATGGAGCAGCTGGGCGGTGTTCCCACGCCTCGGGCGGTGGCCGGCGTCCGCGCTTCCGGACGAGCTGCGGGTGCGCGGGTTCGAGGACGAGGTGGGAGTGCTGGAGCGCTACGCGGCGATGGGCGCGGAGTGAGGAGCCTCCAGGGGACGCGGCGACTCCGGGGTTCTTCGCGGCGCCGTTCCGGACGGCCTGCGCGATCCCGCAACGCTCTGGAGACCAGCGGGCTGATCCGGGAAACCGGAACCGCCACGCTCGCGAAACAGTTTGGAACGCTCGTCCGCCCGGCCGCACGCGTGCGAGGGCCCAAAGCGTTCCCTTCGGTTTCCCTTGCGCGGTCCGAGAAGCTTTTGGGAATGGTCCCCGAGGGACGGAGGGCCCCGAACCCCTCCGAAAGCGTTCCAAAAGGGTTCCCCAGCCGCGAATGGGAAACCTGATGGAACGCCTGGGAGGGGGGGCCGGCGGCTTCGTCGGCGGCAGGGAGTTCCAAAATGACTCTGGAAGCGCGCATGCGAAACCGGATGGAACGCTTCAAGGTCTCGCTCCGGGGGGGCCGGGCAGTCGAGCGTTCCAAAATGCTTCCCGAGGAGGCGCCCGCGTGTTTCCTGGATCAGCAGGCTGCGGCCCCGGACTGCGGATCCCATGAGCGCTCGAGGCCTCGCAGGCCGCGCGGAACCGCCCGCTGACGCGAGGCCCGGGTCGTCGCCGCGTCCCCTCGGGGCCGTCCGCTCAACCTCTAGGGAACAGCCGCCTCTTTCGACAGGAGCTCGAAGAATCCATCGAGCGGCATGCTCTTGAGGTCCTCGCCGCCGTAACGCCGCGGCGCGACCGCGCGCTGCTCCACCTCCCGGTCCCCGATGACGAGCGTGAACGGGATCTTGTGGAGCTGCGCCTCGCGGATCTTCGCGTTCATCGTCATCCCGCGCTCGTCCAGCTCGGCGCGGAAGCCGCGCGAGCGGAGCAGCTCCTGCACCTCGCGGGCGTAGGGCAGCTGCCGGTCGGCCACGGTGACGATTTGTACCTGGATCGGCGCCAGCCAGGCCGGGAACGCGCCGGCGTAGTGCTCGACCAGGATGGCGATGAACCGCTCGAAGCTGCCGTAGATCGCCCGGTGGAGGACGACGGGCCGGTGCTCGGCGTTGTCCTCGCCGACGTAGCTCAGGTCGAAGCGCTCGGGCGCGTTGTAGTCCGCCTGGATCGTCCCCAGCTGCCAGGTGCGGCCGATGCTGTCCTTCACGTGGAAGTCCAGCTTCGGCCCGTAGAACGCGCCGTCTCCCGGGTTCTGCTGGTACTCGATGCCCAGCGACTTCACCGCCGACTCGAGCGCGGCCTCCGCCCGGTCCCACAGCGCATCGTCGCCGATGCGGACCGGCGGCCGGGTGCCGAACTTCGCCACGTAGGTCAGGCCAAACGCGGCGTAGACCTGGTCGAGAAGCCGGATGAAGCGCTTCACCTCGTCCGCCAGCTGACCCTCGGTGCAGTAGATATGCGCGTCGTCCTGGGCGAACTGGCGCACCCGGGTCAGTCCGCTCAGGCTCCCCGACGCCTCGTTCCGGTGCAGCACGTCCTGGGTCGAGTAGCGCAGCGGGAGCTCGCGGTAGCTGTGCTTCCGGGACGCGAAGTACAGGTGGTGCGAGGGGCAGTTCATCGGCTTCAGGCTGAAGTCGTGCTCGCCGGTCTCGCTGTCGAGCACCAGGAACATGTTCTCGCGGTACTTGCCCCAGTGGCCGCTCTTCTCCCAGAGCACCTTGTTGTAGAGCAGTGGGGTCTTGACCTCCTGGTAACCGTTGTCCCGGGTCCAGCGGCGCATCCGGTCCGCCAGCACCTGATAGAGCACGGTGCCCTTCGGGCTCCAGAAGGCGGCACCGGGCGCCTCGGGGAAGAACTCGAACAGGTCCAGCTCGCGGCCGAGCTTCCGGTGGTCGCGCTTCCTGGCCTCCTCCTGCTGCTTCAGCCAGGCGTCGAGGTCCTTCTTGTCGAAGAACGCCGTGCCGTAGATGCGCTGGAGCATCGGGTTCCGGTGATCGCCCCGCCAGTACGCGCCGCTGGTGCTGAGCAGCTTGATCGCACCGATCTTCCCGGTGGAGGGGCCGTGCGGGCCGAGGCAGAAGTCCACCCAGTCGCCGTGGCGGTACAGCGTCAGGGTCTTCGCGCCCTTGGCGACGATGTCCTGGATGATCTCGACCTTGAACTTCTCGCCCTTGGACTCGAAGAGCTTGATCGCATCGCCGACCGAGACCTCCTCGCGGACGAAGGGGAGGTTCTTCGCGACCTCCTTGTTCGCCTCGGCCTCGATCTGCTCCAGCTCCTCTGGGGTGAACGGCCGGTCGCGGAAGAAGTCGTAGTAGAAGCCGCCCTCGATCGTCGGGCCGATGGTGACCTGGGTGCCCGGGAAGAGCTTCTGCACGGCGCTCGCGACCACGTGCGCGGCGTCGTGACGGATGGTGTCGAGGGCCTCGGGGGTCTTCGAGGTGAGGATCTCCAGCTTCCCGTTCTCGGTGAGCGGCCGGGTGAGGTCGACCTCGTTGCCGTTGAAGCGAGCGATGACCGCCGCCTTCGCCAGGCCGGCGCCGATGGACTCCTTGACGAAGTCGCCGACGCGGATGCCGGCCGGAGCGGCCTTGGTGCTGCCGTCCGGAAGGGTGATCTGGATGGATTCCGCCATGGGAGACCGGATACCTATCGGGAACGGGGGGGCGGATGCCACTTCCCGGCGTCGAGGGGGTCTCACATGCGCGTGCTCGCGGCAGTCCTTCTCCTGGTCTCGGTGGTCGGGTGCGCCAGCTCCACCGTTCACGGGCTGAGCGGCGTCGGTCAGTTCGGAGACCGCATCCTGGTCCGGCGGACGATCACGACGGTCAACTCGGGCTGGGGTGGAGGCAGCATCAGCGAGACCGACGAGTACGCCCTCTGCCGACTCGCCGAGGCGAATCAGGTCCAGTGCGAGAAGGCGAGCGTGAGCCTTCCGCCCCTCGCACAGCACTGAGCGTCGCTCAGGCCTTCCAGGTGAAGCTGAAGTTGAAGAACAGAAGGTAAAGGCTGGAGTAGCTGCCGGAGACGTGCCCCGCCAGCGCCCCCCGGTCGACGTCGATGCGTGGGCTACCGTCCCAGAGGAACTCGGAGGCAAAGCCGAGGTCCCAGTGCCGGTCCACGGCCACGTGCGCCCCCAGGCCGAACCGGAGCTGGCTGGCGAGAGCGAGCGAGAGGCTACGGCTCGCGTCGTCGGTCATCGACGAATCGTAGGCGACACCGAAGCTCAGCCTCCAGGGCTCGGAGAGCTGCACCTCCGCCCCGATCCCCACGTGCCAGGTGTCCGTGTAGTCGAGGTGGTGGACGACCGACCGGGGGTCCTGGGCCGAGATGCCGACCTCGACCTCCCCGAACGCTGCCCAGTTCTGCCAGCCCAGGTCCCCCATCAGGGTCCAGCGGTCCCCGATGGCCTGCGCGAAGCCGACCATGAACGTCTGCGGAACCTTCAGCCCGAGATCGATCCTCGTCTTGTCCAGCGCGGCCGCAGCGATGGCCCTGGAGATGGCCGGACCGAGGTCGGTGAACGCCGGCGTCGCCGAGAAGTTCAGCTTCACCGGCGAGGTGTAGGTCACCCCGAGGCGGGTCGCCGGGGAGAGCTCCCAGAGGATGCCCACGTTCCCGCCCACTCCCCAGGTCGCCGACGAGACCTCCAGTTTCCCGTCGGTGGCGCCCGGCTCGAGGTTCGAGATCGCCACGTCCTGCTTCAGGTGGCCGGACATGATGTTGACCGCCCCACCCAGCGACAGGCCGTCGAGGATGCGCCACGCGAACGCCGGCATGATGGAGAGCCCCAGGAGCGTGGTCTTGGTCGTGTAGTACCGCCCCACCCACGCCGGGTCCCAGTGCTGCGGAGCGCCGAAGTTGCTGAACAGGCCGACGCCGAGGCGGACGTTCTGCTCCGGGGCGAAGCTGGCGAAGGCGCCGACGATGGGAAGTAACCCGACCGCGTTGCCGCCGTCGTTCGTGCCGAGCCTCTGATCGGTCTGCGAATCGGGAGAGAAGTGGATGTTCCCGTAGATCAGGTTCGTCCCCACCTGGACCTGCGTCCCCTCGACCCGGGTCAGTCCGGCGGGATTGCTCAGGAGCGTCGAGGGACTGCCGGCGCGCACCGTCACGCCCGCGGAAGCCAGCCCGATCTCGGACGTGCCCATCTCGTACCAGAGAAAGCCGCCGGCGGACGCGTTGCCGGGAAGAAGCGCTCCACACACACAGGACAGAGCGACGAGACGCGATCCTCGCCCGACGGACATTGCGCCCTCCCTCGCCGACCTTCCGACCTGGCGTGCCGGCAGGCGAGCTTCGAGGGACGACGCGCCGACGGCCAATCAGACCAAGGGCGTACGCGGCCCTCAATCGATCCGGCGGGTAGGCGCCTTCAGCAGAGCGCCTCGACCCAGGAGAGCAAGGTCTTGACCAGGAAGGGCTTGCGGAGGGTTCCGACGACGCCGGGGTAGTGCTGGGCGGCGTCCGCGCTCGCATGCGCCGAGAGGACCAGGACCGGAAACTGGGGCGCGTCGGGGCGCCGCTTGAGCCGGTCGAGGAACTCGTATCCATCCATCCGGGGCATCAGGAGATCGAGCAGGATGAGGCACGGACGTCCGAGGAGGTTCAGCTTCGCGAATGCGTCCTGGCCGTCCTCCGCCTCCACCACCCACTTGCCGGCGTCGCGCAGGATGTCCGCCATCCCCTCGCGGATGTCCGGGTCGTCCTCGACGAGGAGAACGGTCTTGTGCTGCGGGAGCGCATCCACGACCTGACGTTACGGGTGCCAGGCGGACTAGGGAAGGCTCGCTGTGCAGCGCTGAACAGCGCACGCGCAGCGAATGGGCCCTGCTGGTTTCGAACCAGCGACCCCTACCGTGTCAAGGTAGTGCTCTACCGCTGAGCTAAGGGCCCCGAGGAGGCAGGGGAAATACCTGCCCGCCCCCCGGGGGTGTCAAGCACGCTCGACCCGCGCCGCGTAGCAACCCCGCCCTGCGTTGTGCACGTGCAGGTAGGCCGCGCGGGGAATCGCGAGGAGCTGCTCGAAGGCCGGCGCTGCCTCCCGCCCGTTCACCACCAGGGCATCGAGCATCTGCCCGGCCTCGTCGAACGCACGCACCGACAGCGTCCGGCGAGCGAGCACCTCCGGGACCTCGTTCACCCCGGGATGCGCCTCCGCCGCGCCGTCCTCGACGAAGATGGCGTGTCGCGAGCGATACGGGGTGTTCGCCGGCTGGTGCTCGAAGTTGAGGAGCAGCATCCGCGTCCCCACCGGCGCATCCCGGAGCGACACCCGGCAGGGAAATCCCGTCGGCGTGTCCGCGACGTGCACCTCGATGCCGCGCTCGGCGAGCTCCCTGTCCGACAGCCCGTACAGCGGCTGGAACTCCGACGACGGCAGACCCACGACCTTGAATGACATGGCGGACCTCCTGATCCAGACGTGGACCGAAGAGTGTCTCCGCGCGTCCGCGGGCGCGTTCCGGTTCCTGCGCTCGAAGGCGCGCCGCTCTCAGCGCCCGAGCGCGATCGCGCGGCGCAGGACGGCGTCGAACATCGGCGGGGTCAGCCGGCCCGTCTGCGTGTTCTGCTGGCTCACGTGGTACGCGCCGACCAGCCACGGCGCTCCGGGAAGCGATACCTCCGCCCCGTGCGCGAACCGTGGCGCAGGCCGCGGGACGTCGGTGCCGCGGGCACGGAAGACGCGGAGCGCCGAGGCCCAGGCGATGGCTCCCAAGGCGAGGAGCACCCGGGGACGCACCAGCTCCAGCTCGCGGGCCAGCCAGGGCGAGCAACGGGCCAGCTCATCCGGGCGGGGCGCGTTCCCCGGCGGTGCACAGCGCGCCGAGAGCGTCACCCAGACACCACGCAGCACGAGCCCGTCGTCGCGAGACACGCTCCGCGCCTGGTTCGCCAGTCCGGCCCGGTGCAGCGCCGCGTACAGGAAGTCGCCGGACCGGTCGCCGGTGAAGACCCGCCCCGTGCGATTGCCTCCGTGCGCTGCCGGCGCGAGGCCGACGATCGCCAGCCGTGCGCGCGGGTCACCCCACCCCGGCACCGGGCGCGCCCAGTAGGTCCACTCGCGGAACGCGCGGCGCTTCACCCGCCCCACCTCCTCGCGCCAGCGGACCAGCCGCGGACAGGCGACGCAGGTCGTGATGCAGCGCTCGAGCGCCGGCAGCGTCGCGAGGTCCGGGGCCACGCGCGCCGGGCTACGAACCGGCATCGCGACCCGACCCGGAGGAGGGCGTGTCATGCCCTCGCCCTGCCCGGTTCCGTGGCGCAAGGTGCAAGAGCAACTTCGACGATCCGCGGTGGGAGCGACGTCCTCGCACGGCCCCGTCGCACCGGACGCATCGCAAGGGCTGCGTCCGCCCCGTCCGTTGCTGTGCATCTCGTCGCCCGGTCGGGGAGCGAGCCGCTCGCCTGGCAGAGACCCCCGGCCGATGAGTGCGCTCGCCTCGCGCCGTCCCAACCTTCAAGGGTCCATGGTCGACGGGCCACCGAAAGGACGTGACACATGTTCGAGACATCCAAGGCGTTCAGTGGCTTCTCGGTGAACGACATCCCGAAGGCAAGGCAGTTCTACGGACGGGTCCTCGGCCTGGAGGTGAACGAGGCCGAGGGGATGCTCGTCATCAGCCTCGGCTCGGGCACGAAGGTCCTCGCTTACCCCAAGCCGAACCACACCCCGGCCAGCTTCACCATCCTCAACTTTCCCGTGGACGACGTGGAGCGGGCAGTCGGCGCGCTCAAGGAACGCGGCGTGCGCTTCGAGACTTACCGCGAGGGGCCCTACCGGACCGACGAGCAGGGAATCCACCGCGGCGAGGAGGGACCGACCGTGGCCTGGTTCACCGACCCCGCCGGCAACATCCTCTCCGTGGTCGAGGGCGACGGACTCCGCTAGCCCCTAGTGCGCTCCGGCCGGACGTCCCTGCGGCGTCGCGGCCTCGAGCACATCGAGCAGCCGTGCGACGGCCGTCGCACGAGCCGCATCGTCGCCCACCTCGATCGCCAGGTCGACGTCCGGATGCCCGAGGAGGCTCTGCCGGACGTCGTCGAGCGACGCCTCCGGCGTGAGCCTCACCCGCACGGGCAACCCGCAGACCTCCCCGGAACCGCGGGCACGCTCCACGCGCACGCGGGTCTTCGCCGGAATCAGGGCGCAGTCGGCCACCTCACCCGGATCCAGCAGCTCCACCCCCGGGAGCTGCCGTGCCCGCGCCCACTCCTCGCGCGCGGGCCAGCCACCCCGTCTCCACCGCACGGCCACCGGCCTCAGCACGCGGAGCCGCGCCACGAGCTCCTCGGTGAGCGGTCCCTCGACGTCCACCGCCAGCCGCCCCGGCGACCAGCGGCGCACCCGCGACACGTCGAGTCCCCGCTCCTCGACCCAAGGCCCCACCCGGCCCACGAACGGCGCGAGCGCCGGCGCTCCCAGCGGCGGCCGGACCTGGACGAAGGCCGACCCCGCGAGCTGGAGCGTCTCGGCCGTCGACCGCCGCAGCCCGTTCGTCCGGGTCCGCAGCCAGAGCACCGCCTCGGGACGCGCGAGCGCCCGCAGCCGGTCTGGGTCCAGCTCCTCCGAGGCCTCCACGTGCACCCGCACGCCGGGAAGCGCCCAGTCCGCAGGCGCGGGCGCAGCGCTCAGCAGCAGCGCGAGCGCGGCCCAGCTCACGGCGCTCGCCGCGCCGGCGCCACCCAGAGGTGCCCCCAGCGGAGGAAGTACTGCGCGGTGCTGATCGTCACGCAGAGTCCCGTGAAGTAGCCCGCCACCAGCAGCCAGGCGTGGAGCAGGGGCGAGTCGGTGAACGTCTCGTCACAGAGTCCGAGGACGATGAAGCAGGTCAGCGCGAAGGTCGCGTACTTGCCCACGCGGGACGGCGCCGTCGGCAGCTCCAGCCCTTTCCTCTTCACCACCACGGCCCCGAGTGCCATCGAGCCGTCACGGAAGGCCACCAGGACAACCATCCACAACGGCGCCTCGGCCTCGATGAACAGCATGATCAGCGCCGCCCCCATCAGCAGCTTGTCCGCCAGAGGGTCCAGGAACGCGCCCAGCTTCGTCTGCTGATGGAGCAGCCGCGCCAGGAGCCCGTCCAGCGAGTCGGTCAGCGCCGCCGCCAGGAACACCAGCAGCGCCCAGCCGAGCCGCCCGCCGAGGTGCAAGGACACGAAGACCGGCACCGCCAGCAGGCGGAGGTAGCAAAGGACGTTTGGGACGTTCCACGCGTCGGACCGCACGGGCGGCACGGATCTGAATCGATCCTGTGCTCCTCCTGCAAACGCGCGTCGTGCGCCGGCCTCAGGGGTGCTTCTGCAGGAAGTTGTCGATGGCGTCCTTCTGCTGGGTCGCCTTGCCTGTCTGGAACTGGGTGTCGGTGATGCGCACCTGACGGCCGGCCTGCAGCTCGACGAACCGCTTCTCCCACTCCTCGGCGGTCACCTCGGTGGGTCCGGGGACCTCGTGCCGTGGTCCGGGGGGCGGCTTCTTCGCAGCCTTCTTCACCTGGGCGTTGACCGCCACGCGTCCCTCGGTGACCCGCACCACGGTCTCGCGGATCTTCGGCGGCCGGGTACCGGCGATGAGCGGCGTCGCGTCCACCCGGAAGATGGTGCCGCGCACGCCCGCCACCGCCCGGGCCGCGCTCACCTCGAAGGTCGAGTCGCTCCCCGCGATGGCCTTCTTCACCTTTGCCCAGACCCCGCCCACCAGGAGCGTCAGCGACACCTTGCTTCGCTCCTGCGCCTGGAACTCCGCGCGCTCGATCAGCATCTCGCTGTCCGGGCCCAGCACCACCACGCTCTGGTCGGTGAGGGTGAGCTTCACGGTTCCGGCCGCTCCGGTGCGCACCGTGTCGTCGAGGTCGATCTCCGCTCCCTGCTGCAGCGCCTGCTCGGTCCCGCCCTTCGGCGTCCGGAAGGCGGGTCCCTCGATCACGGTCACGCTCCCGACCGCGGCGAGCGCCGAGGACGCGGACAGGAGGGCCAGGAGGAGCGCGGAGCGCATCACTTGCCGAGCTTGACCTCGAGCGTGTTACCCGAGACCCCGGTCACCGAGACCTTCTTCTTCGCCAGCGACTTGCCGTCGATCTGCTGCGCCAGCTGCTCCGCCGTCCCGAGATAGGTCACCTCCAGCTTGCCGGTGCCACCGGAAAGCGAGGGCGAGCCCACCTCGCGCACGCCCGCGCTCCACACCGAGAGCTGCTGCCGGAAGGACTGGAGGGTTGAGAAGTCGCCGGCGTTGTGCACCTCGACCACGATGCGCGCGCCGTTCTGCTCGGACGCACGGAGCGACTCGATGACCGCCTTGCGGACCTGGCCGGTGATCTCTCCCTCGTGCCCCTTCACGAGGTTATAGGCGCTCTCCTCGCGGGAGTTGACGCTCACGTCCTTCATCTCGCTCCGCAGCTTCCCCGACACCTTGGCCAGCTGCGCCCCGGCCGAGGTCTCGAAGACGCCGAGGTCGTAGTCGCCGGTGAGCGGGAACGCCGAGCGCGGCTGCCCCTGCTGCACCAGCACTCCGTCCGGCGGCACGTCACGGAAGGCCGCCGTCCCGTAGAGAATGTAGTCGGCCTTGCTCAGCGTGCCGATCTCCTTCGCCTCGGTCGCGCCCAGCGCCACCGCCGACGAGACACGGACCTTCCCTGCGGCGAACGACGGGTCGATCATCGTCCACCCGTCGCGCTTGAAGGCATCGGTCAGCACCGTCGAGGTGACGCCCGAGGTGGTGGTGACTCCCTTCTCGTCGATGGTCTGCTCCTGGAGCAGGATCACCAGCTTCCTGCCCTGCAGGCGCTTCACCAGCGCCTGCACCGCCTGGAGATCGCGATCCAGCTCGGCCGTGCCGACCTGGGCACGGACCTTCACCTTCACCACGCCCTTCTCGGTGGTCTGCGACAGCACGTCGTAGCTGCGGACGTAGCCGGCGCTGTGCGAGTACACCTGGTCCGAGACCAGCTGGCTGTTCACCGCGAGCGATTGCGAGCTCACCAGCACGCCGGCCACCTGCTCGACGGCGCTCCGCAGCGCAGCCTCCTTCGCCTCGCGCGCCGCGCGGTCCACGTTGCCGCCGACGATGGCGGCCTCGCCCTCGGCGTCCTTGGTGACGACGGCCGGGACCTTCTCCGCAGCCCACACCGGCGTGAGCGCCAGCGACAGGAGCAGCACCGCGCCTCGACGTGCGTTCCTCATGGGACGATGGCCACCCGGCCCTCGACCAGGGCCTTCGAAGAGAGCTGGTCCAGCGCACGGGCCTCGGCGTCCGCGAGGACCAGGTCCGCGCCCTGGGCCTTCTGCGCCTTGACCAGCAACGGCGTGCCTCCCAGCGCCGGGGCGTGCGTCGCCTGATCCAGCGTCTTGAAGTATCGGGCCGGGACCGCGTCCTTGCGCGCATCGGCGCCCATGCTGTCCGCCGAGTAGAGCACCTTGCCGGACGCGTCGAGCAGTCGCGGCGCGAGCACCGGTTGCACCCCGAGCCCCCGCGCGTCGACCAGCAGCCCGCTGTAGCGACCCTCGGTGGCCTTGGCCGCCACCGCCTCGGCAGGCGTCGCGGCGGGCTCGAGCACCGCCTGGGCAATGCCCGAGAGCGGGACCTCCACGTCCATCTCCACGCCCTGGTCGCTGTAGTACCGCTTCTTCACCACCTTGAAGCCCTTCACCACGCCCTCCACGCGGCCCTTCACCTCGTCCTTCGCCATGGCCGCACCCACGGTCTTGTCGGACGAGATGTGGATGCCCTTCGCCTGGGCGATGAGGTTCCGGAAGGCGTCGAGCTGCGCCGCCTTCTCCGCGCCGAGGCGTGCCTGGGCGGGGCTGAGGGAGCGCATGTCGGGAGCGCCGGACCCGGTCGCCTTGATGACCTGGCCTTGCCAGTCGACCGCGCCCTCGCGCTTGGCGGGGTCGGTCTTGGGGGGATCACTCTTCGCCGGCTCGGCGGCGAGCAGCGAGAGGGTCAGAACGAGGGGGTGCAACAGCATCGGGACGGAGCGCCTCCACCTGCCCCCCGGAGGCGCCGCGCGAAGTCACGTCGCCACCAGTCGCGGGAAGGTTCAGAAATCAGACGTGAGCGGTCCGCGGCGTGTCAAGGATGGCAGCCCGGACCCGGACGCCCGGCTGGGGCGAAGGGACCCCGGACGTGTGCACGCCCGGGCACAGCGACGTCTCCCCTACTGCGCGAGCTCGGCCGCGTCCTCGGCGTCCTCCACGAAGCGGCGGATCAGCAGTCGGTGCCGTTCGGTGAGCAGGGTGAAACGGACGCCGTCGGCCTGCGCATTCTCGGCCTCGATCCACTCCCGCACCACCTCACCCTCGGCGTAGATGACCTCGTTCGACCCGGGCAGCTGGAACTGGAGGCCCACGCGCTTGCCGGCATGCTCCGGCTCGAGAAGCCGGGCGAGACGCACGCCTCCGGGGCTGATGTCGCGCGCACGCGCCGTGTAGGGAACGCCGCCGACGTACTTGTTGAGCAGGATGTCGATCTGCGCCCGCCCCGTCCTGCGTTGCTCGGCCATCGGAGAGGTGACCTCCCTCAGGGCTCCGGGGGAAGCATGCCTCCCGGGAATGACAGGCCGCTGCAGACCTGTTCACTCGCCCCGAACGGTAGGCCACGGTGTCGATCGGTCAAGAAAACGCCCGGACTTCCTGGTAAGCGACCTCGGCCAATCACCCCACGAAGGGAAAGCACGAAACATGCAACGACTGTCCTGGCTCCTCCTCGCCCTCGCCGTGCCGGCCCTCGCCGCGCCGGATGCGGGCGTGAGCGCCACCCACAGCAGCAAGCCAGATGGCGGCGTGGCAGCCGCGCCCGAGAAGCCGGTCGGGTACCTCAAGACCGCGGACGACAAGGAGCTCTACGCGCTCGGATACAGCTTCGGGCGGAACCTCCAGGTGTTCGACCTCACCCCGGCCGAGCTGGAGATCGTCCGCAAGGCGCTCTCCGAGGGGGCGACGGACAAGAAGCCCCTCATCTCGCTCGAGACCTACGGCCCCAAGATCCAGGAGCTGGCGGCGGCACGGCACACGCGCGCGGCGCAGAAGAAGGAGGCGCGTGACAAGCCCTACCTCGACGCCGCGGCCAAGCAGAAGGGCGCGCAGGTGCTCACCTCGGGCGTGATCTACATCCCCGAGAAGGAGGGCACCGGACCTGCCCCGAAGGCCTCCGACGAGGTGACCGTCAACTACGTGGGCAAGCTCACCAACGGCACCGAGTTCGACTCGAGCTACAAGCGGAACCAGCCGCTGAAGTTCCAGCTCGACAAGGTCATCCCCTGCTGGACCGAGGGCGTGCAGAAGATGAAGGTGGGCGGCAAGGCCCGGCTCGTGTGCCCGGCCAAGGCCGGCTACGGCGAGAACGGCCAGCCCCGGGCGGGCATCCCGGGCGGCTCGGTGCTCGACTTCAACGTCGAGCTGCTCGACGCCAAGGCGCCGCCGCCACCGCCGGTGCCCACCCCGGGCTCGTCGCCTGGCTTCACCCCGCCCCCCGCGGGCAAGTGAAGAAGCGGCGCCCCCCGGTCAGCTCTGCTCCGGGGCGGAGCCCGTCCGTCGCGCCGCGCACGTCGGCGTCCCGCCCGGTTCGGACCGCCGACGCCCCGCGCAGGAACGATGCGGGCGCCACCGGCACCGGCCCCGCCGCCGATGCAGACGTTCCCGGCATCTCCGGCCTCCGCGAGGCGCTCCGGCGCTGGACCCGGGAGTGCATCCGCCCGCCGCACCTCCGGTTCAGGCACCCGTGGTTCGCCCCCATGCCGCTCTCCGCAGCGGCGGCCCGGGTCCTCGCCGGCAAGCCGTCCTCCGGGCAGCGTGCGGCGGCGTCGGGAGACGGCTTCAGCTCCGGTGACTACTCCCTGGGGCTCTTCCACCACGACGCCAGCGAGGCCTCGATCGCGCTGCTCGCCGACCCCGAATTCAGGGACGCTGCGGGGGGAAGCCTCCTCTGCCTCCTCGACTGCGCCGACCCGGACGGCCGCGTCCACCGCGCCGAGCTTCCCCACAAGGCGCGCGAGGCCGAGCCCTCGAAGCCGGTCATCGCGCAGTACGCCCTGCGCTGCACCCGGGCGCTCGGGCCGGAGTGGGCGGACCGGCACCGCGTCTACCCGCGCGCGGTCGCGTTCCAGCGCTGGCAGGAACGCCACCTCGCCGGACTCCACGGCCTGTTCCTTTCCTGGAGCTCGCTCCAGTCCGGATTTGACACGGACGTGCTCTCCTCCGGCTTTCCCGACCGGAGCATCGAGGGGCCGGACACCAATGCCTTCATGGTCCTCGAGTACGAGGCGCTCGCGGACCTGGCTCGCGTCGTCGGCCGGGAGGACGAGTCCGAGGAATGGCTCGCGTCCGCAGCCCGCCTCCGCCGCCGGGTCGAGGACCTCCTGTGGAGCGACGACCTCGGTCACCACGTGGCCCTGCGCTGGGAGCAGGGCGTGGGCGCACTCGACGCCGAGGTGGTCGGCACACGCGACGTGGACGGCGTGGTGCGCCCCTTCGTCAGCTGGACCAGCTTGCTTCCCCTCTACGCCGGCATCCCTTCGAGGGAGCGGGCCCACCGGATGGCGGAGGTGCTCCTGCGGCCGGAGGGCTTCTGGGGGCCGGTGGGCGTCCGCACCTGTCCCGCCGACGACCTGTACTACCAGCAGTCACCCCGGGTGCTGCGCTACGACTTCAAGAAGGGCCGCCGGGGACCGGTCTCCAACTGGAGCGGCCCGGTCTGGGTGCTCTCCAGCTATTACATGTCCGAGGGGCTCGCCCGGTACGGCTTCGATGCAGAGGCGCGCGAGCTCGCGCTGAAGACCGCGCGACTCCTGGCGAACGACGTCCAGCGTACCGGCGCGCTGCACGAGTGCTGGAACGACGAGGGCGCGGGGCTCTGGCCGCGGAGCGGCACCTTCGTCTCCTGGAACGTGCTCGGTCCCTGGATGCTGGACGTGCGAAGGCCCGGGACCCCTGTGACGGAGTACCCGGGCCTGTCGTGAAGGTGCGTTCAGTGCGGCGTTAGATCAGATGGCGCGAACGTTCTGCGCCTGCAGACCCTTCGGGCCGCGGGTGATGTCGAAGGTCACCTTCTGCCCCTCGGCGAGGGTGCGGAAGCCATCGGCCTGGATGGCAGTGTGGTGGCAGAACACGTCCTCGCCACCCCCATCCTGGGTGATGAAACCAAAGCCCTTCGCATCGTTGAACCACTTCACGGTACCAGTTGCCATTTCGTTGCTTCCTTCATGAACGGCCGGGACCTCGGTCCCGAGCCACGACCCCGGCCGTCATGGCTCGAGCGTCGGCGCGCAACATAAGAGCTTCTTCCTCCACTGTCCACGCGGTTTTCCAGGAAGAACGGTCGGCCAGGGATGACGCGGTGCCTCACCACCCACACGTCCGGCCCTGGTTCTGATCCCGTAGCCAGCCCGAGAGCGGCGCGAAGTACTCGAGCATGGCGCCAGCGTCGATCCGGCGCTCCCCGGTGAGCGCCTCCAGCGCGTCGGGCCAGGGCTTGCTCGCTCCCAGGGCGAGCATCGCCTGGAGACGGCGTCCGGCCTCGTGCGAGCCCGCGAAGCTGCAGCCGTGGAGCGGGCCGGTCTGCCCCGCCGCCTTGCAGAGGCCCCGGTAGAACTGGAACTGGAGGACGCGGGCGAGGAAGTACCTGGCGTACGGCACGTTGGCTGGCACGTGGTACTTCGCGCCGGGGTCGAAGTCTCCCTCGGCCCGCGGGACCGGAGGGGCCACGCCCTGGTCCTTCGTCCGCAGCGCCCACCAGGACGACTCGTAGTTGCCCGGTTTCACCTTCCCGGCGAAGACCTGCCACCGCCAGCGGTCGACACTCCGGGCGAAGGGGAGGAACGCGACCTTCTCCAGCGCGCTCTTCATCTGGGCGTTGATCAGCGCCTTCGGGTTCTCGGGCGGGACGCGATCGAGCAGTCCCGCCTTCACGAGATAGCCAGGGGTGACCGAGAGCGCGAGCGCGTCCCCCACCGCCTCGTGGAACGCCTCGTTCGCGCCGGTCATGTAGAGGAACGGCTGCTTCACGTAGGCGTGCTGGTAGTAGTTGTGACCGAGCTCGTGGTGGATGGTGATGAGGTCCTCCTCCTCGGGCCGGATGCACATCTTGATGCGCAGGTCGTCCGAGTAGGTGACGTCCCACGCCGAGGCGTGGCACACGACCTCGCGGTCGCGCGGCTTGGTCATCAGCGAGCGGGTCCAGAAGGTGGCGGGCAGCGGGTCGAGGCCGAGACCGGTGAAGAAGCTCTCACCCAGCTTCACCATCCGCCGGGCGTCCCACTTCCTCGCCTCGAGGTTCTTCGTGACGTCGAGGCTCGAGACGCCGGGGAACGGCTCCACCAGCGGATAGACGTTCGTCCATTCCTGGGCCCACATGTTCCCGAGGAGGTGCGCGGGGATGGGCCTGCCGTCGGGGACGAGCGCCTTGCCGTACTTCCGCTGGAGCGCGGTCCGGACGTAGCAGTGGAGGTCGCCGAAGAGCGGCTCCACCTGCGCCCAGATGCGGTCGTACTCCCGCTCGAGCTCGTCCGGCGTCATGTCGTACGCGCTCTTCCACAGCGATCCGAGGTCGGTGAAGCCGTTGTCCCGCGCGCCCTCGTTGGCGAGCACCACGAAGCGCTCGTAGAGCGGGCGGATCTGGCGGCCCACCGCGTGCCAGCCGGTCCAGGCGTCGAGGAGCGCCTTCGGGTCGCGGCTCCGGTCCAGCACCTTCTCCAGCGCCTCGAGGTCCCGGCACTTCCCCTTCCCGTTCGGGCCGCAATCCTTGCCCGCGCCGTACAGCCCCTCCATGCGCGCGAGCAGCGAGGTGAGCTCGGCGCGGTGCGCGGCGTCTGCCGGCGCGAGCACGGTGTTGTTGACCCGGAGCAGGCGGATCATCCGGGCGGTGTCGGCGTCGAGAGGCAGGCCGTCGAACCGCCGCGCCTGCTCCAGGGCCGCGCGGGTCGCCGCGAGCAGGTCGTCGTTGGCCCAGGCCGAGCCGCGCTCGGTGTCCTCGGTGATGTACGTCGACTTGATCCAGTCCGCGGTGGACTGCTTGACGGTGAGCGCCCGGAGGTCGTCGTTCACCTTCCTGACGAAGGTCCGGGCCTCCTCGGGCGTCGCGGAGGGAGGCGCGGCGGCGGCTGCGGTGCGCATGACGAGAAGAAGGAGGAGCGAGCGCATGGAGCGGCGACCCTAGAGCACGGTCCGGGGTGGACCGAACGGGAATCCGCTGCCAACGTCGGAGCGCATGGTGACCCCACGGCGGGATGACGCGCGGCAACGCGTCCTCGTCTTCCTGAAGGGCGGGATCGGCGACGTGGTGTTCGCCCTCCCCCTGCTGAGCGACCTGCGCGCGGGCTTCCCGGGCTCGGAGCTGGTGGCCCTGAGCCACGACCAGGGCGCGGACGTCCTTCGCCACGCGCCGTCGGTCGACATCGTGCGCTCCACCGGCCCGATGTCGGCGCGCACTTCGGTGGCGGACGCGCTCCGGGCGCTCGGACCGGGGCGGTTCGACCTGGCGGTGACGCCGGTCCGTTCCGCGCGCTCGGCGTGGCTCCTGCTGCGCTCGGGCGCATGGACCCGGGTCGGATTCGGTGGCGGTCCGGAGCGGCTGCTGCTCACCCACGTCGCGCCGGTCCGCCCCTTCGAGGTGGTGTTCTCGCGGCGCTTCGAGCGTCTGGCGACGGCGCTCGGTCTCCGCACCGGGGCGCCCGCACGCCTCGTGGTGGGCGACCCGGCCCGGGAGGACGCACGCCGGCGGCTCGCGAGCGCCGGGTTCCGGGAAGGACGGCCGCTGGTCGCGCTTCACGTCGGTGGTGGCTGGCCCACCAAGCGCTGGCCGGTGCCGCATGCCCGGGGGCTGGTGGAGCGCCTCGCGGCCAGGGGCGCGCAGATGCTGCTGGTCGGCGGAGACGCGGACCGGACCCGCGCGCGGGAGATCGCAGCGGCGGCCCCGGGCTCGGCGGTCGATCGCACCGGCGCGAGCGTCGCGGACACGCTGTCCGAGCTCTCGCTCGCCGCGGCTGCGGTGGGGCTCGATTCGGGGCTCTCGCACGCCGGGGTGGCGCTCGGCGTCCCCACGGTCCTGCTCTTCGGGCCGAACGACCCGGCCTCGGTCGCACCGGTCGCGCACGCGCGCATCGTCACCCAGCCCCTCCCCTGTCGCCCGTGCAACCGCGCCGGCAAGGAGCGGTGCCCCGAGAGTCACCACCGCTGCATGCAGGACACCACGCCCGAACAGGTGCTCGCTGCCCTGGAGACGCTCGGTCCGGGCCTCACGGCCCGCTGACCGACTCCAGCGCCTGGAACCACTGCCCGGCCATGCGTCCGTACGCCGGCTGCGAGGGGTGGATCCCGTCGGGGAGGTTCTCCACCCCGCCGTCGATGGCGTCGGTCATTCCTGCCACCCAGGTGATGCGGTACCCGGCGTCGGCGTAGCGATCGACGATCGCCGCCACCCGCTGATTGAACGCGGTCACCTGATCCGAAGGCACCGACGTCTTCCACGGCACCGGCGAGGCGACGACGCACACGCCGGGCGAGAGTCCGAAGATCTGCGCGAGCAGCCGGTCATACATCGCCGACGTCTTGTCGGGATCGAGCGTGTCCGGGTAGTTGAGGTTGTTGGTCCCGGCGAGGAGGAGGATGACGTCCGGATCGTAGGTCCGCAGCGCCGTGTCGACGAGGGCGCCCTCGAGCTGGTTCCCGCCGTCCGCCGACTCGATCTGGTAGCCGCCGTGACCCTCGTGCCACGGCCGGGGCATCGCCGCCGGCGATCCCGTGCGAAGGCTTCCCACGTAGTCGAACGCGTAGCCCGCGTCGACGAGGAGGTCCTCCAGCGGCCAGCGGTATCCGCCGATCTCCGCCTGCGCGCCCTCGGTGATGGAGTCGCCGAGCGGCATGATCTTCACGCCGGCGTCGCGCTGGAACCAGACGACGGGCGTCGACGCGTCGGGGCCGCCATCTCCGCCACCGTCGGGCTGAACACCTCCATCCGGAACGAACGACGTGGATCCGCTGGCACCGCAGCCTGCCAGCACCGCGCAGGCCAGGGTCGCCAGGACCCGCCTTCCCCCCCTTCCCTGACCGGTCGCCACGGCGCGCCAAGCTGCGGATGCGCCTGCTCGCACGCAAGCCCGGGACGTCGCCAGGCATGCCTGGAGCGTCCGATGGCCTATGCTCCGCTTCCAAGGTGGACGTGGACCTGGAAACCGCCCGGGTGGGGGTCGGTCCCGCGCCCTTGCTGGGCGACGGGTGGGAGCTGCGTCTGCACACCGGTCGTGCCGCGGGTACCGTGCTCGTGGTTCCACGGAGCGGCGCGGTGCTGGGGAGCTCGCGCGACTGCGAGCTCGTCCTCTCCGACGACGGAGTTGCGCCACGACATCTGCGCTTCATCGAGGCTCGGGGCGGCCTCGAGTTCGTGCACCTCGGTGGCCGGTGGCCGACCCTCGTGGACGGCGAGCCTCGGACGGCCGGGGCGATCGGCGAGGGAACGCAGCTCCAGGTCGGCGCGGTGCTGCTCACCGTAGCGCGCCGGTCGATGACGGCACCGCCCGGCGGACCCGCCACCGAGGACGAGGAGCCGCCACTCGCGCCGGACACGGTGCTCGCCGAGCGCTACCGGATCCACGACCTGGTGGGCCGCGGAGGCATGGGCGCCGTCTATCGTGCCGAGCACCTCGCGCTCGGCAACACCGTCGCGGTCAAGGTGCTGCGGGCCTCGCACGGCGCGCACGCGGACATGGTCCGCCGCTTCCAGCGCGAGGCGGTCGCCGCGAGCCAGATCCGTCACCCCGGCATCGTCGAGGTCACCGACTTCGGACGAACGCCGGATGGGCGCTTCTACCTCGCGATGGAGCTGGTGGAGGGCGAGACGCTCGCGCGCCGGCTGGCACGGCTCGGGCCCTTCATCCCGGCCGAGGCGATGTCGCTGGTGCGCGAGCTGGCCCGCGCGCTCGGCGCCGCGCACGCCCGGGGCATCTACCACCGCGACATCAAGCCGGAGAACGTGCTCCTCGCGCGCGACGGGAGCGCCAAGCTCGCTGACTTCGGCATCGCCCGGCTCTCCGAGGGGCCGCGCGACGCCCGGGAGACGGCAGCCGGGGTCATCTTCGGAACGCCGCACTACATGTCACCCGAGCAGGCCGCCGGACAGCGCCAGGACGGGCGCTGCGACGTCTACGCCCTGGGAGTGCTGCTCTTCGAGCTGCTCACCGGCGCCCCGCCGTACGTCGGGGCCAGCGCCACCCACGTCCTCGCCGCGCATCTCCTCTCGCCCGTCCCCCGGCTGCCCGCGCACGGCCCGCACGGCCCCCTCCCCCCGGCGCTGGCGGATCTCGTGGGACGGATGATGGCGAAGGCCGCCGGCGACCGTCCCGGCACGATGGCCGAGGTGGAGGCCGCGCTCGAGGCCGTGCTCGGCGGACACGAGCTGCCTCCTCCCCTGCCGCGGGTGCCCGTCCGGCCGTGGATGCACGGCGTTCTCGCGACAATCGCCCTCGCCGGCGTGGCAGGCCTGATTCTCCTCGGCGTCCGTGGCATACGCCCGCTCCCGCCGGCGACCGCAGCGACGACGCGCAGTGCTCCGCCGACTCCCGCCCCCGCGGTTCCGCCGGCGCCTGCCGCCTCCGCCGCTATGGAGCCGCAGCGCGCCGAGGCGCCCGCCCCGCCGCCCTCCGCGCCGGCGCCCGCGCGGGCTCCGCGGCCGGTCGCCGTACCGGTGGAGCTGAACTCCACCCCGGCTGGCGCACGCGTCACCCTCCACGGGCAACTGCTCGGCCACACGCCACTCTCGGTGCGCCTGCCACCGGACCGCACGCTGCTCCTGGTCTTCGAGGCCCAGGGGCGGGTGTCGATCGCCGAACGGGTGCGGGCACGCAGCGGTCTGGTGGTCACCGCGCACCTGCCTCCGGCCTCCGTCGCCCCCGGCCTCGACGACCTCAAGGCCTCGCCGTACTGAGCGCCCTTGGTCTAGGGTCACCCCCAGATGCTGGCGGTGGTGATGGCTGGCCTTCTGCTCTCCACCCCTCCCGGCGACGTGGAGCAGGCCCGGGCCGACTTCGAGAGGGGTGCGGCGCTGTACCGCGCGGGTGATTTCCGCGCCGCGCTGGCCGCGTTCGAGGCCGCCCAGGCGCGCGCCCCTGCGCCGCAGTCCCTCTTCAACATCGCGCGGTGCCAGGAGCGGCTGGGGCAGCTCGCCGACGCGGTGGACTCGTACACCGCCTACCTCGCCGCGGCGACGGAAGCACCGGACCGGGCCGCGGTCGCCTCGCGCATCCAGGAGCTGCGCGCACGGCTGCCGCTGGAGGCATCGCTGCGCATCTCGGTGGAACCGCCCTCCCCGGTGGCGGTGGACGGCGAGCCCGCGGGTAACTCTCCGGTGTCGGTGCGCCTCGCTCCGGGAACCCACCGCGTCGGGGCCGCGCAGGACGGCTATCAGCCGCTCGAGCGCGAGGTGGAGCTCGCTCCGGGAGGTCGCGTACAGCTCGAGCTGTCCCTGGTCCCGCTCCTTCCGCTGGCCAGCGGCACCGAACGAGTACCGGAGGCAGCCGTCCGCGACGCGGTACCGCTCGCGAAGACACAGCCCCGGCGCTGGACCTGGGTCGCCACCGGCCTCGCAGCCGTCAGCCTCGCCGCGGGCATCACCTTTGGGGTGAGTGCGAACCAGGCACAGGACAAGCTCAAGGACGGGACCCCGCGCAGCCCGGACCAGGTCCAGCAGGTCTACGACACGGCCGTCGCGCGCAGCAACGCGGCCAACGGCTTCTACGCTGCCGCGGGGATCGCCGGTGCGGCGGCGATCGCCCTCTTCTTCCTCGAGCCACACTTCGGGGCGCCCGCGGAGGCTCGCTAGCGTGCGACCGGCGCGAACCGCGGTTGCGGGAGCGCTCGGGCTGCTCCTCCTCTCCGGCTGCAAGCTCGACCTCACCGGCGCGACCTGCAACACCAACGAGAACTGCCCGGTCCGCCAGTACTGCGCGGTGCCGCTCGGCTCCCGGCAGGGATCCTGTCAGACCGGGCCGCGGGTCAGCGCGACGCTGGCGCTGTCCGCGGATCCGTCCATCCTCCCCGCCGGCGCAAGCACGCAGGCCGTCGCCACCCTCACCTCCTCGGGCGGGCCATCGGTTCCCGACGGTGGTCTGGTGACCGAGCTCGTGACGTGGAGCGTCGACCCGGGGAGCACCGACGTCATCTCGGTGAGCAACACCCCGGGTACCCGTGGGCTGGTGCAGGCGCTCAAGCCCGGACAGGGCCTGCTGCTCGGAACCATGGTCTTCGCCGGCCAGCAGCTTCCGGGCACCGCCACCATCGTGGTGAGCAACGCCGCGCTCCAGCGCGTGCTGGTGGTGGCGGATCGAGTGCAGTACGCCGCGGGGACGGCGGGGAGCGCCACCGCCACCGGATTCTTCAGCGACGGCTCGCATGCCGATCTCACCTCGCTGGTGAAGTGGTCGAGCAGCGCGCCCTCGGTCATGTCGGTGTCGACGAGCTCGGGGAGCTGGGGGCGGCTCGCCGCGCAGTCCCCCGGCCAGTCGACGATCCAGGCGAGCTACCTCGAGCTCACCGGGTCCACCTCGCTGACCGTCAGCGGCGCCACCCTCAGCGGGCTGTCCATCTCCCCGCTCCTGGCGCAAGGCGTGGAGGGAATCGACCTCGCGGTGGAGGCGACCGGCCTGTTCTCCGATGGTTCGGCACAGCCCATGACCCGCTCGGTGCAGTGGAGCGTGGACGACCAGACCGTCGGGTACTTCAGCTCGCCGGGCACGGTGACCCTGCTGGCGCCGGGAAGCACGACGCTCCGCGCGCTCGCGGCCAATCTGCAGGCGCAGGCAGCGCTCCACGTCGCCCCCGTCGCACCGGCACAGCTGGAGATCTCACCCGCGCTCCCCGACGGGCTCCAGCTGGGTGGCACCGCGCGGCTCACCGCCTGGCTCACCCACCGTGACGGCACGCTCGTGCTGGACGACCCGACCTGGAGCAGCAACAGCCCGACCCTCTCCGTGTCCTCCGCCGGCGAGGTCAGCGCAGGGCAGCAGCTCGGCGTGGGGACGGTGATCGCCTCCGACGGCACGCTGGTCGCGCCGGCCTCGATCGAGGCGACGGCGAATGGCGTCGAGGGCTGGCACGTGTGGCCTCCGGAGCTGGTGGTTCCCACCGGTGCCGAGGGGTCTCTGGTGTTCGAGCGCATCCTCGGCGGGGGAATCGTCCAGGACGTCACCCAGACCGCGGGCTGGAGGCCGCTCGAGGTCGACGCGGGCATCGACGTCGACACCGGGGAGCGCGGCGGGACGGTCCGCACGCGGGTGCCCGGAGCCCGCCTGGGGGTGGCGGCCGTCCTCCCCGGCGAGCTCGCCAGGGCCTGGGTCCGCGCGCCGGAGGGCACGCCCACGCTGGAGATCGTCCCCCCGGGGGCCAGCGTTCCGGTGGGAGGGCGAACGCGGCTCGCCGCGGTCGGCCACTGGCCGGACGGAACGGTGGTGGACGTCACCTCCGCGGCGAGCTGGAGCGCCGGCACGGACGGCGTGATCGCCGTGGGCGACGGGTCGAGCGCGGGTCTGGTGCTGGGCGCGGACGCCGGGGTGACGTCGCTCCGGGCTCGCCTCGGCGCCGCGAACGCGCAGGTGCGCATCGAGGCCGAGCCGGATCCAGGAGCGCTCGAGGTCTGGCCGCCAGCGGTCAACCTCGCGACGGGCACGGGCCTCCCGGTCGCGGCGACGCTGGTCGACGGCTCCGGGGAGTCGACCGACGTGACCGCCGATGCAATCTGGCTCTCGAGCGATCCCAAAGTGGCGATCGTCACCAATGCGCCTGACCAGCGTGGGCTCCTGCTCGGGCGGGCGCCGGGGAGCGCCGTGCTCACTGCCCAGGTCGACGGGAACCGCGCCAGTATCTCGGTCCAGGTGAGCCCGGCGACGCTGAAGCAGGTCGACGTCCATCCGCCGGCGGCGATCGTGACCTGGGCGCCCTCCTCCTTCACGGCGAGCGGCGTCCTCTCCGACGGCACGGTGCAGGACCTGACGCGCTGGGTGACCTGGGCGCCGTCGGATCCGACGATCCTGCGACTTCGCGGGACCGGCCCGGATCGAGGAACCGCGCGGGGTGTCGATGCCGGAACGGCCCAGGTGTTCGCCCACCCGGTCGGTGGAGCGGCGACGAACGTACACGTGACGGTGAGCGGCGGACCGCCCACCTCGCTCGCGCTGCTCCTGCCCGACGGCGGTGTCGCGGCCGGCACGCGCCCGCAGGCACGCGCGCTGGCGCGGACGTCCGAGGGGACCACGGTGGAGGCGACCGCGCTGGTGGAGTGGAGCAGCTCCGACCCGACGCTCGCGACCGTGTCCAGCGTCGTCGAGCCGGGAGTGATCACGACCGTCCGTGCCGGCGCACCCACGATCAGCGCGCGCTTCGCCGGTCTGACGGCCGGGGTTCCCCTGCAGATCTCCGCGGACTCGCTCACCCGGCTGACGGTGGCGGCGCCCGGAGCCCTCGTCGTCGGTGCCATCACCACGGCCACCGCGATCGCCACCCTCTCCGGAGGGGCAACCCAGGTGCTGGGTGACGACGTGGTGTGGTCGTCCGATGACCCGGCCGTGCTCGCGGTCTCCAATGCGCCCGGAGCGCGCGGACGTTTGCTCGGGGTCGCCGCCGGCACCACCACGTTGCGAGCGAAGACCCGCTCCGGTCTCCCTCAGCTCCAGGGCAGCATCCCGGTGTCGGTCTCCGCTCCCACCCTGCGGGCCGCAACATCGAGCGTTCGTTCGCAACCACCGAAGCGGTAAAGCCGCAGCCTGAGCGGGTGCTGGAGCGCGCCGGGCTCGGCACGAACCCCGGAAAGCTGCAGTTCGCGAGCTCGATGCAGGAGGCGGCGCAGCAGGCGCGGGTGGTGCTCACGCCGACCTCCGAGACGCAGGTGGTGCAGCCGGCCAGCGCGCCCAGCGCCGGCACCAGTTGAACCACCGGCGGCGATGGCGCTCGTGGTGTACTCGGTGTTACCTCGTTCCCCGGGAATGGACACGCCGGCCCCGGAGGCCAGTGCGCACCCGGCGCCCGACCGGGTCCTCGTGGTGGACGACGAGCGGAACATCCGCTCGACGATCCGGGTGTGTCTCGAGCAGGCCGGATGCGAGGTGCGCGAGGCGGGCTCGGCGGAGGCGGCGCTCGCGGCGCTGGCCTCGGGGCCGGTGGATATCGCCTTCGTGGATCTGAGACTGGGCACCGGGAGCGGACTCGATCTGGTTCCCGCGCTCCTTGCCGAGGACTCCGACCTCGACGTCGTGGTCATCACCGCGTACGCATCCATCGACACCGCGATGGAGGCGGTGCGGCGCGGCGCGCGGGACTACGTCCCGAAACCCTTCACCCCGGCGCAGATCCGCGCCGTTGTCGAGCGCCTGAGGGAGCGCCGCCAGCTCCGCGCGCGTGTGGAGTCACTGGAGGACCGGCTGGCGGGCGTGGATCCCGGCGCGCTCCTCGAGACCCGGTCCGCCGCGATGCATGCCGCCCTCTCAGTGCTCCGGCGCGCCGCTGCCTCAAACGCGGCCGTGCTGCTCCGGGGAGAGAACGGGACCGGCAAGAGCGTGCTTGCCCGGGCGCTGCACCGCCTGTCGTCCCGGGCCGAGAAGCCATTCATCACCGTGAGCGCGCCCACCCTCTCCGACCAGCTCCTGGTGTCCGAGCTCTTCGGGCACGCCCGGGGGTCGTTCACGGGCGCGGTGCGCGACGCCCCGGGGAAGGTCGAGGCCGCGGAGGGCGGTACCCTCTTCCTCGACGAGATCGGCGAGCTCGGGCCCGCCACCCAGGCCCAGCTGCTCCGCTTCCTCCAGGAGAAGGCCTTCGAGCGCGTGGGCGAGACCCGGACCCGGCACGCGGACGTCCGCATCGTCTCCGCCACGAACCGCGAGCTCGAGGCGGACGTGCAGTCGGGACGGTTCCGGGAAGATCTCCTGTACCGGCTGAACGTGGTGGAGATTCGCGTCCCGACCCTGCGCGAGCGGCGGGAGGACATCCTCCCCATGGCCCAGCGGATGCTGCGCTTCTTCGCGTCCTCGCTCCACCGCCCGGGGCTGGACTTCGCGGTGGAGACGTTCCCTGTCCTCGAGTCCTACCCGTGGCCGGGAAACGTGCGCGAGCTGAGGAACGCGGTGGAGCGCGCGGCCATCGTCTGGCCGGCGGACACGCTCCCTCCGGCTGCGTTCCCCGAGCGGATCGCGGCGACACAGGGCACCGCGCCAGTGCTCGGCGGCCCCTTCACCCTGGACCAGATCGAGCGCGAGCACATGCTCCGGGTGATGGCCGGCGCACCCACGCTGGACGAGGCGGCGCACGTGCTCGGCATCGACGCCTCGACGCTGTGGAGGAAGCGAAAGAAGTTCGAGGGGGGTGGCTGAGACCGCGACGCCGGCTTCAGGCGGCTCCGGGCGGCACGGGAAGCGAGGCGCCGGGGATCGCATCCGGGAGCTCGATCCAGAAGACGGCCCCCTTGCCCAGCTGGCTCTGCACCCCGACCTTCCCCCCGTGCGCCTCCACGACGTCCCGCACGATCGAGAGGCCGAGCCCGGCCCCCCCGGGAGCGGAGCCGGGGACTCGATAGAACTTCTCGAAGAGCCGCGGCTGGTACTCGGCGGCGATTCCGGGGCCGTCGTCGCTGACCTCGATGCGCACGGCTCCGTCGGTCCGCAGCGCGCGAACCCGGACCGGACGGCCAGGCGGTCCGTACCGGATGGCGTTCGCGAGGAGATTGCTCAGCGCGAGATCGATGCGATCGGGATCGGCCGTCACCACCTCTGCCCCGGGCTGGACCTCGAGTTCCACCGGGACATGGCGCTGCTCGCTCCCGTCGCGTGCGGCCTGACGGGCCTGTTCCAGCATGAGCTCGGTCTGGATCTGACGAGGATGCAGCTCGAGCCGGCCCGAGCGGATGCGGGCGAGGTCGAGGAGGTCGTCCACGATGCCCTGGAGCCGCTCGCACTCCTCGCGGGCCGCGACCACCAGGTCCAGCTGGCGATCCTCGAGCGGACCCACCGTCTGCTCCGCCAGCAGATGGATGGCCATGCGCAGGCTGGTCAACGGCGTCCGGAACTCGTGAGCGACGGTGGCCACGAGGTCGTCCTTCAGCTCGTCGAAGCGCCGGACGCGGGTGATGTCCTGGAGCAGGACCGTGGCACCCAGGAGCTGCCCCTCGTCGCTCGACACGGGATTGGCGCGGGGGAGCAGTGCGCGATTTCCGTCCGCCGCCTCCACCACAAGCGCGTCCTCGAACCCCCGCGGCTGGACCGAGGGGGCGCCGGCCAGCACCTCGTCCCGAATGCGATGGACCCGCTCGCGGACTGCCGGCGGGGCGGCCGAGAGGCTCGCATCCGATCCCCGGACGTTGAGCAGCTGCTCCGCCGCACGGTTGGCGTTGACCAGCTTACCGGCGGCGTCGAACACCAGCACCGGGTCGGGAAGGCTGTCGATCGTCGCCTGGGAGGCCAGCTGGGCCTCGAGCAGCTCGCCCAGGCTCGATTCGCGGTAGCGCTCGAGGCTCTCGGCCATGGCATTGAAGTCCGTCGCCAGCTGGGCAATCTCCGCGCCGCCGCCCTCCGGGACACGCGCCCGGACGGCGTAGTCGCCCTGCCCCAGGCGGCGCACCGCCTGGCCGAGCACCGCGACGGGCCGCACCACGCGCGTGGTGAGCGCGGCCGAGGCGAGGAGCCCGAGCACCAGTGCCGCCAGCACGCCGACCACGACAGCCGTCTCCGCGAACTCGCTGTCCCGACGGACCCGGGTGCTCTTCAGCACCATCGCGTCCTGGTTCATGGCCAGGATCTCGTCGGCGGCTGCCTTCACCGCGATGAAGTCGGGTTGAAGCAGGCGGAGGTAGTGCTCCCGCTGCTCGTCCGGAGTCACCACGAGGAACGCATCGTAATCGGCCTGGTACCGGGTCCACGCCGCTCGGAGCCTGCCGGCAGCTTCCGCCTCGCCCGGCTCGGTGATGTTCCGTTCCTCGACCTCCAGCTCGTGCCGGAACGCCGGGCGGTGCTCGCGGGCGAGGGCCAGTCCACGCTCCTGCTCGCCGATGACCACGAACAGCGCGCCACTGTCCAGCCGCTCGATGGACTCCTTCATCCGCTGTGCAGCGAGCACACTGCGGTAATTGTCCGAGAGAATCCGCTCGCCGGCTCGGCCAAGCTGGTGGGTGGTGACCACCGAGAACACCGCGACCACTGCCAGCGCCACCGCCAGCGGTGACTGCGCGAGGATCAGGCGGGAGCGGAGCGTCATTCCCGCGCATCTCCCAGCGCCACCACCTGGACATCGAGATCCTCGGCCTCGCGAACGAGGCGGAGGTCCACCCTCCTCCCCAGGAGGCGACGCAACCCCAACTGGTGGGAGCGGCCGATGAGGAGCAGTCCCACGTTGTGGCTCCGCGCGAAGTCAATCAGCGCCGGGACCGGATCGGCCGCACGGAGGCGGACCACCTCCGCACCGAGGGCCCTGGCGCGCTCGATGTTCTCCAGCAGGTGCCGCTGCGCCTCGGAGTCGATGCGGTCGGGGGCCTCCTCCGGGGTCTCCACGTAGACCACGAACCAGTCGGTGTTCAGACGGCCCGCGACCCGCGATCCGCGCCGGAGCAGCTCCGCCGCACGCGGCGGATACGAGGACATGCAGACCATCACCCGGGAGCCGGTTCCCCCGGTGGATCGCGTCGTCTCGGGGGTGGTCTCCCGGCGCAAGGTGTCCCGCTCCAGCGACTCGGCCACCTCGCGGAGCGCGAGCTCCCGGAGGGTGGCGAGGTTGCCTCGCTGGAAGAACCTCTCCAGAGCCTGCGGGATCTTCTCGCTGGCGTAGATCTTCCCTGCCCGGAGACGTTCTTCCAGATCCTCGACCGCGAGATCGAGGTTCACCACCTGGTCGGCGGTCTTCAGCCACGCATCGGGAATGGTCTCGCGCACCCGCACCCCGGTCGCCCGGGCGACGAGGTCGTTCAGCGACTCCAGGTGCTGTACGTTGAACGCGCCGATGACGTTGATGCCAGCGCCGATGAGCTCCTCCACGTCCTGCCAGCGCTTCCGGTTCTTGCTCCCGGGCGCGTTGGTGTGTGCCAGCTCGTCGACCACCGCCACCTCGGGCTTCCGGGCGAGAACGCCATCGAGGTCCATCTCCTCGACCGTCACCCCGCGGTACTCGATGGCCCGGCGGGGCACCACCTCGAGGCCCTCCACCAGCGCGGCGGTCTCTGCGCGGCCGTGGGACTCCACGAAGCCGATGACGACGTCCACCCCGCGCTCGCGGAGCGCGTGAGCCTCCTCGAGCATCCGGTAGGTCTTGCCGACTCCGGCGGCGAACCCGATGTAGAGCTTGAGACGGCCCCGCTTGCCCTGGCGAACCAGGGCGAGGAACTCCTCCGCCCGGCGCTCGGGCCGGTCGGCGAGCTCGGTCATTGGGACCGCGTGGCCGAGGGTCCTCGTTCGAGCGCGCCGAATTGACGGTCCAGAGCGACGTTCAGGACCAGGACGTTCACCCGGGGCTCCCCGAGAACGAACAGGTCCCGCCGCTCGATCTGCGACTCCACCAGCGCCCGAACCCGGTCCTCGGCCACGTGCCGTGCCTGCGCCACGCGGGGAACCTGCCACAGTGCACCGGCCGGCGACAGGTGGGGATCGAGCCCGCTCCCCGACGAGGTCACCAGCTCCACCGGTGGCGGGCCCGCGGCGCCCGGATTCTCGGCCTGGAGCTTCTGCAACGCGTCCGTCGCGGAATCACGGAGCTTCTTGCTGGTGGCCCCGAGGTTGGTCCCTCCGGAGCTGGTGGGATCCCAACCGTCCTTGCCCGCGCCCGACGGGCGAGGGTGGAAGTAGCCGGGGGCCGAGAAGCCCTGACCGAGGAGCTCCGAGCCCACCACCTCGCCGGACGCGTTCTCGAGGAAGCTGCCGTTGGCCCGGTACGGGAAGAGGACCTGCGCGAGTCCGGTGGTGACCAGCGGATAGACCAGGCCAGTGAGCACGAGGGTCACTGCGGTGACGCGGAGAGCGATGATCAATTCCTTGCGCATGACGAGCCTCAGACCAGACCGAGCGCGGCGACCACCAGGTCGACCAGCTTGATGCCCACGAAGGGGACGATGATCCCACCCACCCCGTAGATCAACAGGCTGCGCTGGAGCAGGGCGCCCGCCCCTACCGGGCGGTATCGCACCCCGCGGAGGGCGAGCGGGATGAGGGCAACGATGATCAGCGCGTTGAAGATGACCGCGGAGAGCACCGCCGAGTAGGGCGACGCCAACCGCATCACGTTGAGAGGCGCGATCTCCGGATACACCCCGACGAACATCGCGGGCAGGATCGCGAAGTACTTGGCCACGTCGTTGGCGATGCTGAAGGTGGTCAGCGTCCCGCGGGTCATCAGCAGCTGCTTCCCGACCTCCACCACCTCGAGCAGCTTGGTGGGGTTGGAGTCGAGGTCCACCATGTTCCCGGCCTCCTTGGCGGCCTGGGTCCCCGTGTTCATCGCCACACCCACATCTGCCTGGGCCAGCGCAGGAGCGTCGTTGGTTCCGTCTCCGGTCATGGCGACCAGCTTCCCCTTGGCCTGCTCCTCCCGGATGAGCCGCATCTTCGCCTCCGGGGTGGCCTCGGCCAGGAAGTCGTCGACTCCGGCCTCCCGGGCGATGGCCGCGGCGGTCCGCGGGTTGTCGCCGGTGATCATCACCGTGCGGATGCCCATCGCCCGGAAGCGATCGAACCGCTCCTTGATCCCGCCCTTCACCACGTCCTTGAGGTGGATGATGCCCAGCACCCGCGCTCCCTCGGAGACGGCCAGCGGTGTGCCGCCGGAATCCCCGATGCGCGTGGCGATCTGCTCCGCCTCGGCGGGGACCTTCCCCCCGAGCGACTCGACGTGACGGGCGACGGCATCGACCGCGCCCTTCCGGATGATCCGGTGGGCGAGATCCACCCCGCTCATCCGGGTCTGGGCGCTGAAGGGTACGAAGTGCGCGTCCAGCTGCCCCACCTCGCGGCCCCGAAGATTGTAGCGCTCCTTGGCGAGGACGACGATGCTCCGTCCCTCGGGGGTCTCGTCGGCGAGGCTGCTGAGCTGCGCCGCGTCTGCCAGATCCTCGATTCGCACTCCGGCGAGGGGGAGGAACTCGGTGGCCATGCGGTTGCCGAGGGTGATGGTGCCGGTCTTGTCGAGGAGCAGGGTGTCCACGTCTCCGGCCGCCTCCACCGCCCGGCCGCTCATGGCGATGACGTTCTTCCGGAGCAGCCGGTCCATGCCGGCGATGCCGATGGCGGAGAGCAGCCCACCGATGGTGGTGGGGATGAGACAGACCAGGAGGGCCACCACCGCGGCGGTCGAGAGGTGGACCCCGCTGTAGATCGCCATGGGAACGAGGCTGACGCAGGCGAAGAGGAACACCGCGGTCAGGCCCACCAGCAGGATGTGGAGGGCGATCTCGTTGGGAGTCCTCTGCCGGGCGGCGCCCTCGACCAGGGAGATCATCCGATCGAGGAACGACTCGCCGGGGTTGGCGGTGATCCGGACCACGATGCGGTCCGAGAGAACGCGGGTACCTCCGGTGACCGCGCTCCGGTCTCCACCGCTCTCCCGGATGACCGGGGCGGACTCGCCGGTGATCGCGCTCTCATCCACCGAGGCGACGCCCTCGACCACCTCGCCGTCACCGGGGATGTACTGGCCCGCCTCGACCACCACCGTGTCACCCTTGCGCAGGGCGGAGGCGGGGACCTTCTCCTCCCGGGCGCCGACGAGCTTCCGGGCATCCACCTCCTTGCGCATCTTCCGGAGCGAGGCCGCCTGGGCCTTGCCTCGGCCCTCGGCCACCGCCTCGGCGAAGTTGGCGAACACCACGGTGATCCACAGCCACAGCGACACCAGCCCGGTGAACCAGAGCGGCGTCGGCCGCTGCGGGTTCGCGATGTCCCGGAAGAACTCGATGGTGGTGAGCAGCGCACCCACCTCGACCACGAACATCACCGGGTTCCGGATCACCTCTCGCGGGGAAAGCTTCCGGAAGCTGTTCCAGATCGCCGGGCGGACGATGGCGGGGTCGAAGAGCGACAGCTCTCGAGTGTTGGCAGCCATGACTAGTAGACCTTTCCGGCGAGGCCGGCGAAGTGCTCGACGATCGGTCCCAGAGAGAGGGCCGGGAAGAAGGTCAGCGCGCCGACGATCAGGACCACCGAGACGAGGAGGAAGGTGAAGAGCGGCCCGTTCGTGGGGAAGGTCCCCAGGCTGGGCGGGACGACCTTCTTGCCCACCATGGCCCCGGCGATGCCCAGCGCCGGGATGATCATCAAGAATCGGCCGATCAGCATGTCGGCGCCGAGCGAGAGGTTCCAGAAGCGGGTGTTGGCGTTGAGGCCGGCGAAGGCCGAGCCGTTGTTCCCCGCTCCGCTGCTGAACGCGTAGAGCATCTCGCTCAGCCCGTGCGGCCCGGCGTTGTTCAGCGAGGACGTGCCCCACTGGGTGACCGATGCCCAGGCGGTGAACCCGAGGATGATCAGCGGGAAGATGAGCACGTAGAGCATCGCCAGCTTCATCTCCCGCCCTTCGATCTTCTTCCCCAGGTACTCGGGGGTGCGCCCCACCATCAGCCCGGCGATGAACACCGAGAGCACGACGAACACCAGCATCCCGTAGAGGCCGGCGCCCACCCCGCCGAAGATGACCTCGCCGAGCTGGATGTTCACCAGCGGGACCAGTCCGCCCAACGGGTTGAAGCTGTCGTGCATCGAGTTCACCGCGCCGCAGGAGGCGTCGGTGGTGATGGTGGCGAAGAGCGCCGAGGCGGAGGTCCCGAAGCGGACCTCCTTGCCCTCCATGTTTCCGGCGCCGTGGTTCAGCGCCAGCGAGGCCAGCGCCTGGTTGGGCTTGGCCTCTGCCCAGTGAGCGACCAGGGTTCCGCCGAGAAACATCAACCCCATCGCAGCGAAGATCGCCCATCCCTGGCGGGCATCCCGCGCCATCCGTCCGTAGGTGTAGGTCAGGCCGGCGCCGAGGGAGAAGATGAGCCAGATCTCCACCAGGTTGGTGAAGGGGCTCGGGTTCTCGAAGGGATGGGCGCTGTTGGCGTTGAAGAAGCCTCCGCCGTTGGTGCCCAGCTCCTTGATCGCTTCCTGCGAAGCCACCGGCCCCAGAGCGACCAGCTGCTTGGCGCCCTCGACGGTGGTGACCTCCCGGTACGCGGAAAGGTTCTGGATCACCCCCTGGCTGCAGAGGACCAGGGCGAAGACCAGGCTCAGGGGGAGGAGCACGTAGACGGTGCACCGGATGAGGTCCGCCCAGAAGTTGCCCAGGGTCCGGGGGGATCCTGGCGGCCGCTGTCGGGTGAGGCCGCGCGCCAGGGCGATGGCGATTGCGATGCCCGCCGCGGCCGAGGTGAAGTTGTGCCAGGCCAGTCCCGCCATCTGGGACAGATAGCTCATCGTCGACTCGCCGGTGTACGCCTGCCAGTTGGTGTTGGTGGTGAAGCTGGCCGAGGTGTTGAACGACAGCGCCGGATCCACCGCCGGAAACTTCTGGGGATTGAACGGGAGCAGGTGTTGCAGCCGGAGGATGGCGTACGTCACCAGGACGCCGAAGAGGCTGAAGATCATCACCGACCCGGCATAGCGGACCCAGGTCTGCTCCTCGTTCGGATCGACGCCCGAGAGCCGGAAGAGGAAGCGCTCCACCGGCCCGAACACCCGCGGCAAGGGACGATGTTCGCCTTCGAAGACGCGGAACATGAAGGCGCCGAGCGGTTTTGTGGTGAGCAGAATGAGCGCGATGAAGAGGGCCAGCTGGCCCCAGGCGGCGAGGGTCACGGGAATCTCCCCTAGAAGCGTTCTGCGCGAACCAGCGCGTAGACAAGATAGACGGTGAGCAGCACCGCCACGACGCTGCCGAGGATGTCGTCGAGGTTCATGGCTGACGGTTCTCCAGCAGTGCTTCGCAGCCCCGAACGTAGAGGAGGCTGACGACGAAGAAGGCGACGGTGAC
>CAZDSB010000550.1:0-4034 GCA_964507515.1 uncultured Myxococcaceae bacterium | reverse complement strand
CGAATGGCCAAGGCGCGAGAGACGCTGCTCGAGCGCACGCGCTCGCAGCTGGAGCGCGCGCTGGCGTTGCCCGCGACCGAGCTGGACAGCCTCCTCGAGCAGCTCGGGCCGCGGCTGGACCTGAGCCTCACCTCGGTCCTGAACCCCAGCACCTGACTGCTGGCGTCAGCTCTCGGCGTGGGTGCCCGAGGGCGGGTCGTCGGCGGGCTCGGTGTGCACCATCACGTCCACGTCGAGCACCGCCCCGTGGATGGCGTCCTCCGCCCGGTGGGCGATCTCGTGCGCGCGCTCGACGGGGAGGCCCCGCGCCACCTGGAGGATGACGTCGGCGAAGGTCTTCGGCCCCGAGCGCCGCACCCGCACCTGCGACACGCCCACCACCTCGTCGACGTCCGCGGCGGCCCGGGCGATCCGCTCCAGCAGGCCGACGGGCGCGGCGTCGAGCAGGTCGTCCACCGCCTTCCGCCCCAGCCGGATGCTGACCAGCGCCGCGATGCAGGCCACTCCGAGCGCCGCGACCGAATCCGCCCGCGCGAGCCACTCGAGGCCGGTCCGGTGCGAGAACAACACGCCCAGCAAGCCGAGGATGACGACCGTTGACGACCAGACGTCAGTGGAGAAGTGGAGCGCGTCCGCCTCGAGGGCCTGGCTCCGGTGGCGGCGCGCGACGGCGGCCAGCGCCCGCGATCGCGACAGGTCGATCACGATCGAGATGGCCATCACCAGGAACGCCCACACGGTGGCCTCGACGTGGGCTCCGCCGAAGATCAGCCGCTTCGTGGCCTCGTAGGCGATCCACACGCAGGTCGCGAGGAGCAGACCGGTCTCGAAGAGCGCCGAGAAGTTCTCGATCTTCCCGTGCCCGTAGAGGTGATCGCTGTCGGGCGGCCGGGACGAGGCGCGCACCGCCCAGAAGGTCATCAGCGCGGCGAGCAGGTCGATCCCCGAGTGGGCGGCCTCGGAGAGGATGCCGATCGATCCGGTGGCGAGGCCCACCACCACCTTCATGCTGGTGAGGAGGACCGCCGCGCCCACCGACGTGAGGGCGACCAGGTTCTTCTCCCGCTGCGCGACGGCGGGCTCCTCGACGATGGTGGCCATCCGCGGCGCGGGTGTAACACGCGATCGGTCGTCCGAGGGCCTTCACCGACGAGACGATGCCGACGACCTCACCGAGGCCGTGCCCCTGGGAGACGCGCCCCCGACACGCCCGAGCCGAGTCGCCGCTCGCACTCCGCGAGACGCCGGTCGAGGAAGGTCCGCTCCGCGCCGTTGCGGGCGAGCCCGTGCGCGGCCCGGAAGTGGCCGCGCGCCTCGAGCACGTGGCCCGTCCGGAGCTCCAGCTCACCCAGGGCTGCCGGGTAGAAGGGGTACGACGCCAGCCGCTGAGCGTCGGGGATCGAGCGCAGTGCTTCCAGCCCACGCTCCGGTCCCAGGTGCTCCGCGACCGCCACCGCGCGGTTGAGCGCAATCACCGGCGACGGGCGAATGCGAAGGAGCGTGTCGTACAGCTCGACGATGTCCGCCCACGGCGTCTCGTCGGCGGTCGGGGCGAGCGCGTGCGTAGCCGCGATGGCGGCCTCCAGGTGGTACTCCGAGACGACGTCGCCGCGCGCCGAGGCCTCGAGGAGCTCGAGCCCGCGGCCGATGAGCCGCCCGTCCCACCGGCTCCGGTCCTGGCGCGACAGCTCGGTCAGGTCACCGGCCTCGTCGACCCGCGCCGGGAGCCTGGCCGCGTCGAGCAGCATCAGCGCGGCCAGCGCCTGCGTTGCCGGGGTGGCCGCCGGGGCGTGCTCCACCAGCAGCGCGACCAGGCGCATCGCCTCGCGGCAGAGGTCGAGGCGCACGGCCGAGTCTGGAGAGGCACCGTGGTACCCCTCGTTGAAGAGCAGATAGACCGCGCGCTGCACCGCGGTGAGCCGGCTCTCGAACTCGCGGGCCCCGAGCTCGAACAGCTCCTCCGTTCCGGAGAGCACCTTCTTCGCCCTCGAGAGCCGCTTCTCCACCGCCGCCAGCGAGACCAGGAATGCGCCGGCGACCTCCTGCGCCGAGAAGCCGCCCAGGAGCGACAGGACGAGGGCGACCTGCGCGTCCTCCGGGATGTCCGGATGGCAGCACGTGAACATCATCCGCAGCTCGTCGTCCCTGAGCGCGGGCGGCAGGTGCGCCACGGTCGAGCCGGGCCCGCCGGCGGCGCCCTCGGCGTCCGTCTGGCGGCCGATCTCCGGCGCGAACCTCCGGGCGGTGCGTTCCCGGCGGAGCTGGCTGACGGCGCGGTTTCGCGCCGCCGTCATCAGCCACGCCGATGGGTTGTCCGGCACCCCGCGGAAGGCCCAGACCTCCACCGCCGCGGCGAGCGTCTCCTGCACGGCGTCCTCGGCGAGCGCCAGGTGGTGCACGCCCAGCATCCGGGTCAGCGTCGAGACGAGCCGGCCCGATTCGCGACGGAAGAAGTGCTCGTCCGGGAGCGCCGCGGTCACATCTGCCGGATGGGCCTGACCTCGACCATCCCTCCGTAGCCGAGCACCGGGCAGTCCCCGGCCAGCGCCCGCGCCTCGGCGAGGTCCTTCGCCTTCACCACGCTGTAACCGAGCACGATGTCCTTCGACTCGGCGTAGGGCCCGTCGTGCACCGCGCGCCCGCCCTCCTTGACCACCGCCCCGCCGTTCTCCAGCGGGTGGCCGAGCGCGCTGAGGTGACCGCGGCTCTCGAGCTCCTTGAACCACGCCGTCCACTTTTGCAGCCGCTGCTGCATGTTCTGCGGGGAACCGGGCAGCTCCGCGGAATCGGCCGGCAACCGGTACAGGTAGAGAAACTCGCTCACTGCCGTCTCCTTTCCTCGTCGTGCACCCGTCGAGCGTAGGGCTCGAGCCAGTTCAGCACCCGCTCCCAGCCGAGGGCGTGCTCAACGGCCGCGCTCTCGTAGCCCTGGAAGCCTTCGTGAAAGACCGTGACTCGTGCGCCGGTCGGGCGGCGCGCGAACAAGTAGGTGACCCGGGTCTCCCCGCGCTTCATCGTGAGATGGTCGAACCCGTAGGCCCGCGTCTGCACGACCCTGTCGGGCAGCTCGAGCTCGAGGAAGCGACCCGACGCGGGGACCCGCCGGCCGTCGGGGAAACAGACCAGGGCCCGCCAGCTCCCGCCGGAATGGAGCTCCGCGATCCACTCGCGCATGACGTACGTCTCGGGAGAGCCCCACCAGCGCTCCGTCTCGGCGGTGACCAGCATCCGGTACACCCGCTCCGGAGCGCAGACCACGTCGACCGTGGCGGTGATGGTTCCGGCCGAGCGATCGATCAGCGCGCGTGCGCGAGCGTCCGGCCCGAATGCCTCGCCATTCGACTGCGTCTCGTCCCTGCCGGGATTCGCCTCGCGGTCCATGAGCGTCAGTGGGCCGTTCCGTCTCATCGTGCTGCTGAGACGCTCGGCACCGTCCGATCCGGACATCTAACGTGGCCCGCGAGGAAGGCGAGGACTTCCGCGAGGTTCAGCGCACATGGGCGGGACTACCCTGATTGGTCGGAGGATTGCGCCGCAATGGCGGCCGAGATCAAGGAGCGCCGGAGGAGAGCTTGGCTCGGGTCAAGTGACCGGAGGCGCGACGCAGAGTTCGGGCGCCAGGGCAAGCAAGGGACGAGCAATCAGGGTGGTCCCGGCCATCAGAGCGCTCTCAGCGCGCGGAGGACCTCGGCGAGGCGTTCGTCGTCCCGCCGGTAGAACGTCCACTGCTTGATGCGCTTCGGCCGGACGAGCCCTGCCCGGACGAGGAGCCGCATGTGCTCACTCACCGTGGGCTGACTCACACCCAGCTTCTCGGCGATGAGCAGACCACACACCCCGTCCTCGATCAGGTCCCCGTCCACCTGGGGCCGGAAGTGCCGGGTCGGCTCCTTGAGCCAGCGGAGGATCTGCAGCCGCCGCTCGCTGTCCAGCGCCCGGAGCGCGTCGACGAGCTCCGCGTCGGGCTCGCTCGCTGCGCCCCGGGGTTTGCGCGCCGGGCTGCTCACCTCTTCCGGTCCGCCACCGTCATTTCG
>CAZDSB010000549.1:0-8618 GCA_964507515.1 uncultured Myxococcaceae bacterium | reverse complement strand
GGCGCCGGGACCCGGGGGTCGCGGGCTTATAGGCGCCTCGCCCCCGGATTGCAATCTCCCGGAAGATCTGACGAAAGCCGCCGGAATCCCCCCCGAGGACCGCGCGATCGGACCCCGGGCCGATGAGTCTCCTTCTCGGTGTCCCGGAAGCGAACGTTGCACGTTCGCCTGGTGCGATGACAACGGATATGACAACGTGGATGCACGTGACGGCGGGAGAGGGGAGCCGCCGAGGGGGGATGGAGCGCCATGCGCCACGCATTGGTGTTTCTCGCCACTCTCGTTAGCGGAGGGGGAGCGTTCGGCCAGGAGCGACCGGGGGCCGGCGAGATCCTCATCGATTCCACCGGGCCCGAGGCCCACCACGAGCGAAGGTCGGTCCCGCTTCCCCCCGAGGGCCCCGACCGCGACGCCTTCATGCGTGACTTCGTCGTCGTCGACGTCCAGTCCAACGCTGCCCGCGTGGGGACCCGAACACTGTCGGCCAGCGAGTTCTATACCCGCGTGGACCGCCCGGACCTCGCGGCGCAGGCCGAGGACCAGACCCGCAAGCGCGTCTGGCTCATGGCCGGAGGAGGTCTGGTGGCCGCGGCAGGCGTTGCGGCCGGGCTCGCGGTGATGGCCAGCGCCAAGAACACCAACGACCCGAGCTGCGCGCACGACATCTTCACCCAGAACGCCTGCGTCGACTCGAGCACCAAGTCCACCAGCGCCGGGGCGCTCATCCTCGGCGCGGGGCTGGTCCTCGGAGCAGGCCTGTTCACCTGGGGAGTGCTCACCCCGGACATGGTGACCACGCCGACCGAGACGGTGCGGCTGGCCGCCGACTACAACCTCGCGCTCGCGCGGAAGCACGGCGCGACCGGCGCGCGGCTGCAGCTGATCCCGTCCCTCGCACCGGGGCAGGTCGGGCTCCTCGCCCGGGGCTCGTTCTAGGGACGGGCACGTGGACTGGCGACGCGGGTGCCGAAAAGGGAACGGAGCGGGCACACTTTCGGCTCCTCCCCACGCTCGGTCCGGGGTATGCCGGCCTCTCGGCCCGGCTGACGTTCTGAGCACGGAGTCGTCCACACCCGCTCGCCAGCGGAGCTCGAGGAAGCGGATTCCACACGGAAGGGAGCAGAGACACGTGCGTGCGTGGCTGGTCGGCTGGATCCTGGGATGCGCGGTCCCGGCGTTGGCGAAGGAGGAGCCCGAGCAGCGGCCGCCCGAGGTGGTCCAGCCGAGTCAGCCCGCGACGACGACACCGCCGGCACCGGCCGCGCCGAAGCAGGAGGAGATCGTCATCGACTCCGGGCAGCGCGAGCGCGAGTGGAGCACCGGGGTGGAGAAGCCGCCGCCCGGACCGGGCCGGGCCGCATTCGATGCGCAGGCCATCTCGGTGGACGCCATCCTCAACGAGGTGAAGCGCAACGGCCAGCCACTCCCCGCCTCGGAGTTCTACCGCCTGACGGGCCGCCCCGATCTCGTGAGGTGGTCGGAGGACCGGACGCGCCAGCGCACCTGGCTCATCGCCAGCGGGACCGTCCTCGCGCTCGCGGGGGTGGCCACCGGGGTTGCCGTGATGGGGACCGGACCCGACACCAGCTCTCCCGAGTGCCAGACCACCCACTACGAGGACTACAGCGCCTGCCTCGACCGGGCGAGCAAGGCGCAGATGACCGGTGCGTTCATCCTCGGTGCCAGCCTGGCCGTCGGCGGCGTGCTCTTCGTCTGGGGGATGAACATCCCGGAGATGGTCACTCCCGCGGAGGAGACGCTGAAGATGGCCACCGAGTACAACCGGACGCTCTCAGTGAAGAACGGCGGTTCCCCGCCCTCGAGCAAGGTCCGGTTCCGGCTGGTCCCGTCGGTGGCGCCGGGGTACGCGGGGCTCACCGCGCGCCTCACCTTCTGAGCAGAGGCGCCTACTGACCGGCGCCGGCGGGCTCCGCGGAGCCCGGCGCAGCGAAGAGCCAGACCCGCACGCCCTCGCGTGCGCCGCGCACCGCGGGCCGCGGCTCGACCACGACGGTGAGCTGCTGGCGGCGGGGCCGCGTCTCGTTCGCCATCGCCGAGCGCAGCTTCGGGTAGAGGGTGAGGAGCGTCTGGAGGACCTCGCCCACCCCCGAGCCCGCCGGGACGCCGAGGTCCAGCTTGTGCTTCCCGTCCACCGCCGCGCGAAGCGTGGACGGCACCAGCACGGTCACGTTCACCGGGGAGCCACCACCCGCACGTACCCGAGGCGTCCCTCGTGGACGTCGCCCACCGCCAGGAGATCCCCACCGGGGCCGAGCACCCGCACCCGCCCCTCCGGCGCCGAGGACCCGAGCACGAGGGGCACGCCGTGGAGGACCCGGGCGACGTCCGGCGCCGCGACGGGCACCACCGGGAGCTCGGGCAGCGCGTCCGCCATCGAGACGATGCGAGCCTCGAGCTCTGTCCGGCCCGAAGGCCCCGCGACCCCGAGCGCCTCCACCGTCGAGAGCGGGAGCGCCCGGTCGAGCGTGAAGTGACCGCTGGCGGTCCGCCGGAGGCTCTTCAGCGCGCCGCCGCACCCCAGCGCCCGGCCGAGGTCCTCGGCCAGCGTGCGCACGAAGAACCCTTTCGAGCAGCGGACCGACAGCGTGCACTCCGAGGCGGAGAAGTCACGGAGGACGAGCGAGGTCACGGTGACCTGCCTCGGCGTGCGCTCGACGGACTCACCCGCCCGGGCGCGCTCGTAGAGTCGCTTTCCCTTCACCTTCACCGCCGAGTACATCGGCGGCAGCTGGGAGAAGGTTCCGCGGAAGGGCCCGAGGGCTGTCTCGAGCAGCTCTACGGACAGCGGGGGAACCGGCCTGGTCTCCAGCACGGTGCCGGTGACGTCCTGGGTGTCGGTCACCACCCCGAGCCGGACCACCGCGTCGTAGGACTTGTCCCCCTCGGTGAGCAGCCCCGCGAGCTTGGTGGCCTCGCCCAGACAGACCGGGAGCACGCCGGTGGCCATCGGGTCCAGGGTTCCGGTGTGACCGGCGCGCTTGCTGCCCAGCGCCGCCCTGACTCGCCGGACCACCTCGAACGAGGTGGGGCCCTGGGGCTTGTCGATGACCAGAACGCCGTTCATGAAGGAGGGGGCGACCCGTCTGTGACGAAGTGTAACGCTCCGGCCAGACCTCACCATCCCTCTTTCGTCTTCACCTCACGGAGCAGGCGGTCGATCTTGTCTCCTTCGCCCACACTCTTGTCGAAGACGAAGAACACCTCGGGCGAGACGCGGAGCTTCACCCGGGCAGTCACCTCGCGACGGACGAAGCCCTTGGCGGCATCCAGCCCGGCCTGGGTCTCCGCGCGCTCGGCCTCGGTCCCGAGCGACGACCAGAACACCTTCGCCACCCGGAGGTCGGGGCTCACCTTCACCCCGGTGATGGTGATGTAGCCGATGCGCGGGTCGCGGAGGTCGCCGCGCGAGAGCAGCTCACCCACCGCGGCCTGGATCTCGGCCGCCACCCGCTCAGGACGACCGGGGACGCTCACGGCTTCTCCCAGTCGCGCTTGTTCCGCAGCTTGCGCGCCCGTGCGCGCGCCTCGTTCAGGGTGAGGTCTCCCCCACCCCGCGTGCCGGGCCGTCCCTGCACCAGCGCACCGGGACGGCGGTCCCAGTCCGCCATGCCCTCGGCCTCGGCCAGGCTCCGGTCCTCGCGCGCGAAGGGGAGCTCGAGCGTGCTGCCGTCGTCCGGAGGGGCGGCGCTGCCGAAGAGCTGGTCGCCGAAGGCGAGGATCTCCAGCTCGCGGTTGATGAGCGGCGCGACGTACATCTCCTCGACGAAGTGGATGATCTTCTGGATCTGCTCGTCGACGTGACGCCGGTCAGCGCTCACCACCGCGAGGGCGATGGTCGCGCGCTGCCAGAGGTCCTGGTCCTCCACCTCGGCGACCGAGACGTTGAACCGGGCCTTCAGGCGATCGGTGATCCGGCGGAGCACCTGGCGCTTGGACTTCAGCGAGCCGGAGTCCGAGATCTGCAGGGTGAGGCGTGCGACGCCGACGAACATGGCTGCACCTCCCCTCGGGGTCGAGGGGCGGCCCGCCTCTAGAAGAGGCTGGGCCGGGTCTCCTCGATCTCGAAGGCCTCGATGACGTCGAGGTTCTTGAAGTCGGTGAAGCCTTCCACACCGACACCGCACTCGAAGCCCTTCTCCACCTCGCGCACGTCGTCCTTGAACCGCTTCAGGCTCGTCACCTTGCCCGCGCCCACCTGCTTGCCCTCGCGGACGATGCGCACCTGCGAGCTGCGGCGGATGACCCCGTCGAGGACCGCCACGCCGGCGATGGTCCCCAGCTTCGGGACGTTGAAGGTGTTGCGCACCTCGGCCCGGCCGAGCTTCTTCTCGGTCCGGATGGGCTCGAGCAGACCGGTCATGGCCGCCTTCACCCCGTCGATGAGCTCGTAGATGATCGAGTAGGTGTAGAGCGCGACCTCCTCGGCCTTGGCCGCCGCCTCCGCGCCGCTCTCCGGCTTCACGTTGAACCCGATGACGATGCCCTTGCTGGCCGCGGCGAGCATCACGTCGGACTCGGTCATCGCGCCGACGCCCTTGTGGATGATGTCCACGCCGACCTTGGGGTTGGCGAGCTTGGACACCGCCTGGGCCACGGCCTCGACCGAGCCCTGCACGTCGCCCTTGAGGACGATGCGCAGCTCCTTCACCTCGCCGGTGCGAGCCCGCTGGAGCAGCGTCTCCAGCGACTCCTTGACGTTCTTGCCCAGCTCCGCCTGGCGCTCCTTGAGCTCGCGGTGCTCGGCGATCTCCTTGGCGGACTTCTCGTCATCGACGACGTTGAGCACGTCACCGGCGGTGGGAACGCCGGAGAGGCCCACCACCTCGGACGGGTAGCCCGGGGTGACCTCCTTCACCGGCTTGCCGCGACCATCCTTCATCGCGCGGAGCCGGCCGTAGTGGATCCCGCTGACGATCGCGTCGCCGGTCCGCAGCGTGCCCTCGCGGACCAGGACGGTGGCCACCGGGCCGCGCCCCTTCTCCAGCTTCGCCTCGATGATCGCGCCGACCGCCGGACGGTTGGGGTTGGCGGTCAGCTCGAGCACCTCGGCCTGGAGAGCCACGTTCTCCAGCAGCAGATCGAGCCCCGCCTTCGTCCGGGCGGAGACGGGCACCATGATGGTGTCCCCGCCCCAGTCCTCGGGGACCAGCTCCTGGGCTGCGAGGTCCTTCTTCACGCGGTCGGGGTTGGCCCCGGCGAGGTCGATCTTGTTGATCGCGACGACGATGGGAACCTTGGCCGCCTTGGCGTGGTTGATGGCCTCGATGGTCTGGGGCATCACGCCGTCATCGGCCGCCACCACCAGGATGACCAGGTCGGTGACGTTCGCCCCGCGGGCGCGCATGGCGGTGAACGCCTCGTGGCCCGGGGTGTCCAGGAAGGTGATGTCGCCCTTGGGCGTCGCCACCGAGTAGGCGCCGATGTGCTGGGTGATGCCGCCGGCCTCGCCCTCGGCCACGTTCGCCTTGCGGATGGCGTCCAGGAGCGACGTCTTGCCGTGGTCGACGTGGCCCATCACCGTCACCACCGGCGGGCGGGGACGCTCGTCCTCGGGCCGCTCCTGCACGTCGGGCAGGTGGTCCCTCACCTCGAACCCGACCTTCTCCACCTTCCAGCCGTAGTCTGCGGCGATGATGCCCGCTGTGTCCGCGTCCACCAGCTGGTTGGCGGTGGCCATGGTGCCCCCGGCCATCAGCTTGCGGATGATCTCCGTGGTCTTCACGCCCATCCGCTGCCCGAGGTCGGAGACGCTGATCCCCTCCTCGAGTCGGATGATCTTCTTCTCTTCGGCCATTTCGGTGATCTGGGTTTTCTGACCCTTCTTGGTCGGCTTCTTCTTCTTGCCGCGGATCGGGATCTGGACCCGGCCCCAGAGCAAGGTGTCCATCTCCTGCTTGACCTGGGCTCCGTCACGCTCGGTGGCGCGCTTCTTCCCCCGCTGCGTGTCGTCCTTCTTCTTGGTGACGTCGACGAACTCGCGGCCGCGCCCGAGGTGGTCGGGCACCACCTTGAACTCGCGCACCTCGCCGATGGCCTTGCGGCCCGGCGCGACCGGGATGTTCTTGTGGGCGGTGGACGACGGGGTCACCCGGCGGAAGGGCACCGTCGGACGACTGATGACCACCGCCTGGGTGGCGGTGGGCCGCATCGCGCGGGGATCCGAGGATGCACCCGAGGGGGTCTGGCTCCCCGGACCGGAGGGGCCTGGACGACCCGACGGGCGGGACGGACCCCCGGGACGGGTCTGGACGCCGGGGCGCGGCGCCGAGCCCGGACGCCCCTGCACCGGGCCACGGCCGGGACCTCCGGGGCGGAGACCTGCCGGCGCGGATCCGGGTCGAACCACCGGAGCCGAGCCGGGGCGCGCACCCTGCGCGGGCGGCTTGGAGATGATCTGCGCCGGACGGAAGCCCGGGCTGGAGGTCCGCGCGGGTGGCCGGGCCGCCGGCGGAGTCGCCGAGGGCGGGACGTGCGACGCGCTCTCGGGCGCCGCCTCGGCCAGGGCTGGAGGGGCTGCGGGGGGCGGCTCGGGCGAGGCCACCTCCGCGTGCAGCGGCTCCGCCGCGGGGGCCGCGGCGACCGGCTCTGGCGCGGGCGGGGCCACGGGCTCGGGCGCGCTCGGCGCCTCCGGGACGGGGGCAGGCGCAGGGGCGGCCTCGGCCTCGGGGACGGCGGTCACCGGCTCGTGCGCGGGGGCGGCGGGCTCGGGCTGGTGGCCGTTGGTGTGCGGAGCCTCGGTGCCGGGGGCCCGGCGGCGGACGACGAAGCCCTTCGCGGTCGCGGGCGGCGGCGCCGCGCGCGGCTTCCGCTTCTCGACGATCCGTTGGACCGCGGACGTGGCCTGGTCGTCCTCGAGCGAGCTCGAGTGGCTCTTCACGTCGTAGCCGAGCGCTGCCAGCTCGGTGACGACCTCCTTGTTGTCGAGATCGATCCCGAAGGCCTTCAGCTCCTTGGCGATCTCGTGAACCCGCTTCTTCGACATCCAGACCCCTTCGAAACGCTGCCTTCTACTCCACCGCGCCCTGGACTTCACCGCTCGGAGGCATCGAGCTCCCTTTGCACCGCCTCCAGCCCGCCGGTCATTCGCCCCCGGAAGGCCCGCTCCAGCGACCTGCGCTTCACCGCCGCGGTCAGACACTTCGGTCCGCAGAGGTAAGCACCCCGTCCTGGCGCTCGTCGGTCTCGGTCCCACAAGAGCTCGCCCTCACTCGACAGGCAGAGCCGCCTCAATTCACGCTGGGGACGCCTGGTCCCGCACCCGATGCACGTTCGTTCGGGCTCCCTGCTCAGGGCGCTTTCGCCTCCTCGGTAGACGGGGGAGCGGATGGGGAGGGACCCAGTGCCGCGCGCTCGGCGTCGAGCTCGGCGCGCAGCTTCGCCTCCTCTAACAGATAGCTCTCCGCCGCGCTCTTCAGCTGCCGGGCCTTCTTGATCCCGATGGCAGGACTGTCGCCCAGCTTCGTGATGTCGGCCTCCCGGGCCAGATCCTCGGGCGTCTTGTAGCCGGAGAGGGCGAGGGCCTCGACGGTCTTCTCGCTCATGCCCCGGACGCGCATCATCCGCTCGGCGGGCGAGAGCTCGTCGGGGTGACGGCGGGCCTCGATGGCGCGTGCCTGCTCCCGCTCCATCTCCAGCCGGCGGAGCTCGATCTCGTCGTCCACCATCTGCTTCTTGGCCTGCTCCTGCATCGCCGGGATGCGGGCAGGGTCCAGACCGGGGATCTGCGCCAGGACCTCGGGAGAGGCATCGGCGACGTCGCGGGCCTGGCGGAACCCGTGGGCGTAGAGCGTCTCCACCAGCATCTCGGAGACGCCAGGAAGCGCGCCGAGCGAGCGGGTCGCGAACTCGCGCATCTCGCGGACGCGGGTCTCGCTGTTGATGTCCAGCTTCCAGCCGGTGAGCTGGGCCGCGAGCCGCACGTTCTGGCCCCGCCGCCCGATGGCGAGCGACAGCTGATCGTCGGGGACGATGAGCTCCATCGCGTGGTTGGCCTCGTCGATGATGACCCGCGCGACCTCGGCCGGAGCGAGCGCGGCGCAGACGAAGCGCGCGGGGTCCTCGTCCCAGGGCACGATGTCGATCTTCTCGCCCCGGAGCTCCTGGACCACCGCCTGCACGCGGCTGCCCTTCATCCCGACGCATGCGCCGACCGGATCCACGTCCTGGTCACGGCTGCTGACCGCGATCTTCGCCCGGCCACCGGGCTCGCGCGCAGCGGCCTCGATGACCACGATGCCCTCGGCGATCTCCGGGACCTCCATCTCGAACAGCTTGGTGAGGAGGTTCACGCTGGCCCGGGAGAGAATGATCTGCGGGCCCTTGGACTCGCGGAGCACGTCCAGGACGTAGGCCTGCACGCGGTCGCCGGCACGGTACGTCTCGCGCGGGACCTGCTCGCGCACCGGGAGCACGGCCTCCGCGCGACCGAGGTCGACGATGATGTTACCGCGCTCGAACCGCCGGGCGATGCCGGTGACGATCTCGTTCCGCCGGTCCTTGTACTCGTTGTAGACGTTCTCCCGCTCCGCATCGCGGGTCCGCTGGAGGATGACCTGCTTGGCGGTCTGCGCGGCGATGCGGCCGAAGCCGTGCCGGAA
>CAZDSB010000548.1:0-2569 GCA_964507515.1 uncultured Myxococcaceae bacterium | reverse complement strand
AGCGCCGGGAGCCCGGGCCGGAAGGGACGCGGCGCCGGGCCGAGCCGCGGTGCGCCGGTCCCGAGGCTGGCCAGCATCCGCGCCGCGATGGAAAGCCGCGGCGGTGAGGACGCGAGCGCCGTCCGCACCGGCGCCGGGGTGAATCCCTCCTCGGGGAGCTCGGGCGCCACGCGCACTCCGGAGCGGGGCGCGGCGACGAGGTAGCCCTCTGCCTGCAGCGCCTCGAGCGCCTGGAGCACCGTGGTACGTGCGACCCCCAGCTCGGCGGCGAGCGTCCGCGAGGATGGGAGCCGGGTTCCCGGTCGCACCGCACCGGCGAGGATCCGCGCCCGGAGCGCCTGGTCGATCTGCGCGTGCAGCGGCGCGTTCGTCTTGCGATCCACGCGGAGAAGCAGGCTTGCGAGCGTTCGTTTCTGGTCTGCTCCGACGATCCGCATCTGGCCTGGAACACGATACCAAGGATGGGGAGTGTCCCGGAGATGGTCCCCTGTTCCGTCGTCGAGCTCCGGCAGTACACGCTTCACCCCGGCCAGCGGGAGACGCTGGTCTCGCTCTTCGAGCGCGAGTTCATCGAGACCCAGGAGGCGGCCGGCATCCGGGTGCTCGGACAGTTCGAGGATCTCGACGAGCCCGACCGGTTCGTCTGGCTCCGTGGCTTCGCCGACATGGAGACGCGGCGAGAGGGGCTCACCCGCTTCTACGGCGGCAAGGTCTGGGCCGAGCATCGCGATGCGGCGAGCGCCACGATGGTGGACTCGGACGACGTCCTGCTGCTCCGCCCGATGCGGCCCTCCGGCGGCTTTCCTCAGCGCACCCGCTCCTCCCAGGGCACGCGCGAGACGAGCCGGCTGCTGGTTCGCCTCTTCCACCGGGCTCCCGGCGCAAAGGACCTGCTCGGCTACTGCATCGAGCACGTGGCGCCCGCGCTGGAGGGCACCGGAGCGCCGGTCGTGGCCTGGCTCGAGAGCAAGCGGGTTCCGAACGACTTCCCGCGGCTGCCGGTGCGGGAGGACGCGGACGTCGTGGTGAGCATCTCTGCGCTGCCCGACGAGGGAGCGCTGCGGCGGCACCTGGCGCTCCTCGCCGCGGATCTGGCCTGGGCCGAGGAGGTGGTCCCCGGGCTGCGGCGGCGGATCGCCCGGACGGAGCAGCGGGTCCTGCGCGCGACGCCGCGCTCGGCTCTGTGGTGACCTCGATGGATCTCCCGACCGGCGATCTCCACGACTTCGACTTCCTCGACGGGGACTGGGTGGTCCAGAACCACTACCTCCGCAGCCGGCTCAGCGGCGATCACGTCTGGGAGGAGTTTCCCGGACACTGCCGGCTCGAGCGTCGCCTCGGGGGTCTGGTCAACGTGGACGAGATCGACTTCCCCACCCGCGGCTTCACCGGCATGACCGTGCGGCTGTTCGACGTGAAGGAGCGGCGCTGGAGCATCTACTGGACGGACACCCGGCGCGCGGTGCTCGCCCCGCCGGTGCGCGGCGGGTTCGACGGAGACCGCGGAGTGTTCCTCGGCGAGGACGCGGAGGGCGGTCGGGCAGTCCGGGTCCGCTTCATCTGGGAGCGCCGTCCGGGCGGGCGCGCGCACTGGGAGCAGGCCTTCTCGCTCGACGGAGTGAGCTGGGAGACGAACTGGGTGATGGACTTCAGCCGCCCGCGCTGAGCCTGCGCCAGGTCACGACTCCGGCAGCGGGATCCACTCCTTCTCGTCGCCGGGGACCTTCCCGAATCGCCCGTTGCGCCAGTCGTCCTTCGCCTTCTCGATGCGCTCCTTCGAGCTGGAGACGAAGTTCCACCAGATGTGCCTGTCGCCATCGAGCGGCGCGCCACCGAGCAGCATCAGCCGGGAGCGCTCCTCGGCCTCGACGGTCACCTCGGCTCCGGGTCGGAGGACGGCCATCTCCCCCGGACCGATCCGCCGTTCGCCGATCCGCGCGCTGCCCTCCACGACGTGCACCGCCCGTTGCGCGTGGCCGTCGTCGACCGTCAACCGTGCTCCGGCCTCGAGCCGTGCGTCGACGTAGAGCGTGGGAGAGAGCACGCCCACCGGCGACCTCGCTCCGTAGGCCGTCCCGGCGATCACCGTGAGCTCGGCGCCGGGGCGGCTGACCTTAGGAAGAGTGCTCGCGGGGTGTTGCGCGAACGCGGGTGCGTCCTCCTCGTGGGCCGTGGGCAGCGCGACCCAGCTCTGGATCCCGTGAACCCGGACGCCGCGGGCACGCTCCTCGGCGCTGCTGCGCTCGGAGTGGGCGATGCCCCGACCGGCGAGCATCCAGTTCACGTCGCCGGGGTGGATGGCGAGCTCACTCCCGAGGGTGTCCCGGTGGATGATCTCGCCCTCGAACAGATAGGTCACCGTGGCCAGCGCGATGTGCGGATGCGGGCGCACGTCGATTCCCTGACCGCGCTCCATCGCGGCGGGCCCCATGTGGTCGAGGAAGATGAACGGGCCGACCATCCGGTTGCCGGCGGCGGGAAGGAGCCGGCGGACGGAGAAGCCGCCGATGTCCCGGGGCCGCGGGTCGATCACCAGCAGGACCGCGTCGTCTCGGGCCTTCTCGGTGTC
>CAZDSB010000547.1:0-18243 GCA_964507515.1 uncultured Myxococcaceae bacterium | reverse complement strand
CCCGTCTCTTCCGGGGGAAGGTCCGCCTCGACACCCACGGATGAGCTAGGCTCCGCACCGAATGCTCCGGGCAGCTCCGCTCCTCTGCCTCGTCCTGCTGGCCGGCCCGGCGCGCGCGCAGCCCGCGCTTCAGGTCGAGGTCGAGGTCGGGAAGACCAAGAAGGTCGGAGTCGGCCTCTCCCGGGGCCTGAACTGCGATGACCTCGCCGTGGTGGACGCGAAGCTCGAGCCCACGAAGGACAAGAAAGAGGTCGTCCTGGTCCTGAAGGGCAAGGCCGCGGGCGAGACCTACTGCCGCGCCGGTACAAGCCTCGGGTCCACGGTGCTTGTTCACGTCACGGTCGTCGAGCCACCGCTCTGATGGCCATGAGGCGGGCGCGCACGCGCTCGAGGCTCACCCCCGCCCGGGAGCGTCCTCCACGTTGATGGTCGCCCAGGGCAGCGCCTCGAGCCGGGCGAGCGGGATGGGCTCTCCGGTGAGATCGCTGAATCCGTAGGAGCCGTCGGCCAGCTTCGCCAGGGCACGGTTCACCTGCGAGAGCTGCGCCCGGTCGCCCTCGGTGAGGGTGTTGCGAGTGGCCCGCTCGACCTGGACCTCCGCGACATCGGCGGCATCGCCCGGGTCGGCCAGGCCCGGCATGTCCGAGGGCGAGTCCGGTTGGGTGTTCCCGAGCAGCCGGGCGCGCTCGCGCTGCAGCCGCTCCTCGAAACGGTCCAGCTGGTTCCGTGACAGGTGCGGGGTCGAGGCCATGATGAGAGCGAACCCTACCACCCCTCCCCCGTCCGGGCGGACGCGCGTACGGTTGTCCAATGGTGATGGCCACACGCACGTTCCGGGAGCTGTTCGGGGGCGAGCCCGAGGTCATCGCCGACGCGCCCGGAAGGGCGAACCTCATCGGTGAGCACACCGATTATTCCGGTGGTTTCGTCCTGCCGGTGGCCATCCCCCGGAGAACACGGGTGCAGCTGCGCCGGCGGAACGACGCCGTGGTGCAGGTGCACTCCGAGCAGCTGGGCACCCGGACCTTTCGTCTCGGCACCGAGGCACCTCGCCACGACTGGGTGGACTACGTGCAGGGAGTGACGGCCCTGGCCCGCCCGCGACCGCTGGGCGGGTTCGACGCATGGATCGGGTCCGACCTGCCGGCTGGCAGCGGGCTGTCGTCGAGCGCAGCCCTGGAAGTCGCGGTGCTCCGTGCGCTCCGCCAGGCCTTCGGGTGGGAGCTGAGCGACCTGGAGCTGGCCGAAGTCGCGCGACGCGCCGAGGTCGAGTTCGTCGGCGCTCCGGTCGGGGTGATGGACCCGATGGTCGTGAGTCTCGGGCGCCCGGGCGAGGCGCTCTTCATCGACACCCGGTCGCTGCACGCCCAGCGGGTGCCCCTTCCACCCGGCCTCGCGATCGCCGTGGTGCACTCCGGCATCTCGCACGAGCACAGCAGCGGCGAGTACCGCGTCCGTCGGCGCGAGTGCGAGGAGGCAACGCAGGCGCTCGGCGTCCCGAGCCTGCGGTCGCTGACGCTCGAGGACCTGCCCCGCATCGAGGCGCTCCCGCCGCCGCTGAACCGGCGCGCACGGCACGTGGTGACCGAGAATGCCCGGGTCCTGGGGGCGGTGGAGGCCCTCCGCGCCGGTGCGCTCGAGCGGCTCGGGGCGCTCCTCGCCGCAGCGCACCGCTCGCTTCGCGACGACTTCGAGGTCAGCGTCCCCGACCTGAACCATCTGGTGACACTGGCCGTCGAGGCCCCGGGCGTCTTCGGAGCCCGGCTCACCGGCGGCGGGTTCGGAGGCGCCATCGTGATCGCCGCGCGGCCCGAGCGCCTACGGGCGTCCATGGAGCAAGTCGCGGAGCGGTACCGGGTGCAGACCGGCCGAACACCCTCGGTGCTCGTTCCCGCCGGCGAGGACGCGCGGGCGGGGGTGGGAGATTGGCCCCGCTGAAGGGCCAGGTGCTACAGGCCCGCCCTCCGGTCCCGGCCGCGCGTCGAGCGCTGGACACCGGGCCTGGCGGCTTCTTTTCACCTCCCGGTGGGCATTGCAGGCTCGAGGGGTCATTGACCTTCGAACGACCCGGCGCAGGGGAGCCCGAGGGAACTTTGCCTGTTGTCGGCCCGAAGATAGACGCCGCGAACATGGATCCAGGAAGCGTTCTCCTCGTCGAGGACGACGCGGACATCCGTGAGGCGCTCACCGACGTGCTCCGGATGGAGCGCTGGAACGTCGAGCCCGCTCCGAATGGACGCGTGGCCCTGGATCGTCTCCGGGCCGGCCCCCCGCCGGATCTCATGCTGCTGGACCTCATGATGCCGGTGATGGACGGCTTCGAGTTGCTGGAGCATCTGCGTGGCGCGCCGGGCCCCACCACGGTGGTGCTCTCGGCGAGCCGCGACGTGAACCGGGTCCGAGAGCATCCGCTGGTCCGCGCCACCCTCGGCAAGCCGGTCGAGGTGGGCGTCCTCCTCGGGCTCCTGGACGACCTGCGGCGGACGGACCGGGGGCGCGAGACCCGGATCCATCGCGAGCCACTGGACGGCGACGGCGCGTAGAGTCGCCTGGTGCTGAAGCTCTTTGGTCACGACGCGTCGCCGTACGTGCGCCGGGTGCGCGTCGTCCTGGCCGAGCTCCGCATTCCGTTCGAGCGCGACACCCACGGCTGGCAGGACCCTGCGGCCGAGTTCGTCGCCTCCTCGCCGATCCAGCGCGTTCCGATGCTCGACCTCGGGCCGGACGCCCCGGTGCGCCACGTCTTCGAGTCCCGGGTCATCACCGCGCTGCTCTATTCCCTGCCCCATCCGCCGCCGGCCGGAGACCCGCCGTTCCAGGATGCGCTCCTCGATCCGTCGCTGCGATTGCTCGACCAGAACGTCATCTCGGTGACCGACGCCGCGCAGGACAGCCTGGTCAACGTCTTCCTCCTCGAGGCGGACGGCATCCGCGCCGAGCAGGCCTCGTATCTGCAGCGTCAGGTCTCCCGCGCCCGCGGGTGCCTGGACTGGCTGGAACGGACGTACCGGGGGAAGCGGAGCCTCGTGGCGGGGAGGCTGGCCTACGCCGGCGTGACCGTGATGTGCCTCCTCGGGTGGATCCGCTTCCGGAAGCGGCTGGACCTCGCGCCCTGGCCGGACCTGCTCGCGCTGGAGTCCGCGCACGCCTCGCGGCCGAGCCTGGTCTCGACGAGACCGGCCTAGATCCAGCCCTCACATCCATCGGACGCTGGCGGCCGTAACCTTCCCGGCCGTCCTCCCGTATTCCCGACCAGCGCCATGGACACCGGCACGACCCCCAGCCGCACCGCGGACCCCTCTGGCTGCATCCTTCCGGCGCAACTGGACGGGGGCCGGGTGTCTCGGCTCCAGTCTCCGGTTCTGCCGCTCGCCGACGAGGGTAGGCTGAACCCGACGCAACTGACCCCCCCTCAACCCCCTTCTGCTCGGCCTCGCGCGAGCGGAGACAGCGCGCCGTGCTCGACGCGGCCGTCCACCCGCAGTCCCCACGAAGAGAGGAAGTGTCGAACATGAACGGAAAGAATCTGAAGGGCGCTCTCATTGCCTCGGCCGTGTGCGCGATGTTCGCCACCGCCGCCCATGCAGGCGACAAGGCCGCGGGCCACGACAAGGCCGGCGGCGAGGTGAAGTGTGCCGGGATCAACTCCTGCAAGGGCACCGGATCGTGCGCGGGTGGCGGCCACGGCTGCGGCGGCCAGAACGGCTGCAAAGGCCAGGGCTGGAGCCCGACCAAGACCGAGAAGGAGTGCACCGACAAGGGCGGAAAGATCGTCACCGCCAAGAAGTAGGCCCCGCGTCGGTAACGCCGGAGCCGGAGCGCGCCACCTGGATGCGCGCTTCGCCTCCGGTGTGCTTTTCTGAAGAGAGATCATGGTTCCGTTCCTCGGCCACGGCATCGGGCTCCGCAACAAGCACTTCCCCGATCTGCTCGAGCAGGGAAGGCGTGCGGAATGGTTCGAGGTCATCACCGAGAACTTCCTGAACGTCGGTGGGCGCCCGCGCGCGGTGCTGGAGGCCGTGCGACGGGACCGGCCGGTCGTGCTCCACGGGGTCTCGCTCTCCATCGGCTCGGTGGATCCGCTCGACGTCGGATACCTGCGGGACGTGCGTGCGCTCGCCGACGCGGTGGAGCCGGCCTGGGTATCGGACCACCTGTGTTGGGGCACGTTCGGCCGTCACAACGCGCACGACCTGCTGCCCTTGCCGTTCACCGAGGAGTCGCTCGCCCACGTGGTCTCGCGCGTGTCCGAGGTCCAGGAGCGACTCGGCCGGCGCATCCTGCTGGAGAACGTGTCCAGCTACCTGACGTACGCGAGCTCGAGCATCCCGGAGTGGGACTTCCTCGCGGAGGTCGCGCGGAGGGCCGACTGCGGCATCCTCCTCGACGTGAACAACGTGTACGTGAGCGCCACCAACCACGGGTTCGACGCGTCGGAGTACATCCGCGCCATCCCGGTGGACCGGGTCGCGCAGCTCCACCTGGCGGGCCACCAGGACCTCGGGACGCACCTGCTGGACACGCACGACGCCGCGGTGCCCGATCCGGTGTGGGCGCTCTACCGGAACGTCGTTCGCCGCTTCGGCCGGGTGAGCACGCTGGTGGAGTGGGACGATCACATCCCGCCGCTGGACGAGGTCCTGGCCCAGGCCGAGAAGGCGCGCGCCTTCGAGAAGGCCGTGCTCGAGGAGGCGGCGTGACGCTGGCCGAGCTCCAGGCGCTCCTGCATGGCCGCATCACCGGGATGGTGCCCGGACGGGAGGACGAGCTCCGGACCGAGGTCGTGGCCCGTCCGCCGCTCGAGGCGCTGGAGCGGGTGGAGATCTACGCCGAGATGTATCTCCACCGCCTGGTGGACGCGATCGCCGAGGACGTGCCCCACACCTCGCGGGTGCTCGGACACGACGCGTTCCTCGAGCTGGTCCGCGCGTACCTGCACGAGCATCCCAGCCGCTCGCCCGACATCGGGCAGGCGGGCCGCTCCTTCGGCGCATGGCTCCGTGCGTACCGGGGCATCCGGGAGGACCTGCCGGATCTGGCGCTGCTGGAGCGGGCACGCTCCGAGGTCCGGGCCGAGGCGGATGCGCCGGTCGCCGGCGCCGAGCAGCTGCAGTCGCTCAACCCCGACGCACTTCCCGGGGCGCGCTTTCACTTCTCCCCGGCGCTGAGGGTGCTTCGGCTCCAGCACGACGTGCGCCCGCTCTGGGAGGCGCTGGAGCAGGACGCCGGCGACGCCCCCGACCCGGTACCCGCCCCCACGACGTTCGTGGTCTGGCGGCAGGAGTTCAAGGTGTTCCACACGGTGCTGTCCGAGCCCGAGGCGCGGGCGCTGATGGTCGCGCGCGACGGCGGCACGCTGGAGGAGATCTGCGCGACGTTCGCCGGCGAGGAGGATCCCGCGCAGACCGCGTTCAAGACCGTGCTGAGCTGGTTCGCGGACAGTTGGGTGGCCGCGGTCACGTCGCAGCGCGCGTGACTCAGGGCGCGATCGCGATCGTGCGCCCCCGGAGCAGCTGCACCGGCCGGGCGTTCTTCGCGTACCGCGCGTGGAACCCGTCGATCTCGGCCTTGGAGACCGTGTCCTCGGAGACCATCACGATCCACTGGACGTCCTCGCTGCAGGGCGGCGTGGTGAGCGAGCCCGCGTAGGCGAAGTGACGCCTGTCATTCGGGAGGAGCGCCGGCAGGTCCACTTCCACGGTCTTCTTCTCGCCGGGTGGGGGAAGCGCGGTCAGCACCGGCGCGAGGGGGGACGGCGCCGTCCCCTGCTTCAGGAGGATGCCCACCACCGCCAGCTTCCCGTCCGCGGACTTGTGGACGAAGTGGACCTCCATCGGCGCGCGCTTCCCGTCGATGGTGTGCTCGGACGGCGAGTGGAAGTGGAACTGCTGCAGCTCGTACTTCGTCCCGCCGTAGGTGATGAAGTTCCCGGGCGGAAGGTTCTCCTGGTCGCTGTGGCCGGTGTCGACCAGCTCGCCGGCCACCTTCGACCACGAGATCTCCAGTGGCTGCTCCGGGGACTGAGCCTTCGCCTGCTTCGTGGAGAGGGCGACCGGGCTCTGGTGCTTTCCCGTCGCGCAGATCGGCGCGACCTCGCCCCAGTGCGTCGGGGTGATGCCGTGCTCGTAGCTCCAGTGCTTCTCCCCCGCCGTCGGCGCATCCCCTGCCCGGGCCAGTACGGCGAGCAGCAGCGCGGTCCACAGACACGTCCGGCCGATGCACATGGTCGGTCCCTCCTTCGAGACACAGGGTCGAGGCGAGGACATCGCTCAGAGTCGGCGCGGACGCAATTCGCACGAGGGCCCATGCCCGAGGACTCGCGCCGGGATTGCGTTTCCCAGGGGCGCAGGTCCTCACTTGTGGATCGACATGCTCACCGGACCCGAGCGCCGGACCACGTCCACGCCCGCCGCGCCGTCCGCGTAGCGGTGCACCCGGAGGTCGATCCGGGCGGGTCCGACGCGGAGCCCTTCGAGATGGAGCACGTCGAGGAACCCGGGGAGCATCGGATTGCTGAAAGTGACCTGCCCCCGCATTCCGTCGACGTCGAGCCCAAGAACCGCCCGGAGCATCATCAGCACCGACCCCGAGGCCCACGCCTGCGGCGAGCACGCGACCGGATAGAGCGTCGGACCGGACCCGGGCCGTCGTGGAAAGCCGCAGAAGAGCTCGGGCATGCGCCGCGCCTCGAAGGACAGGCTCGCCAGGAAGAAATGCTCGAGCACCGCGAGCGCCGCGGGCTTGAGGCCGTAGTTGGAGAACCCCAGCGCAGCGAGCGCGTTGTCGTGCGGCCAGACCGAGCCATCGTGGTACGACATCGGGTTGAAGCGGGGCTCGCCCATCGCGACGGTGCGGATGCCCCACCCGGAGAAGAACGCGTCGCCGGTCAGCGTCGTCGACACCCGGTGCGCACGCTCCGGCGAGACCAGCTGCATCGCCAGGCAGTGGCCGGGGTTCGAGCTCTGGACGCGGCACGGCTTCTTGTCTCCGTCGAGCGCCAGCGCGTAGGTCCCGAGGTCCTCGCACCAGTACGCCGCCTCGAACCTCCGCCGGAGCTCCTCGGCGCGGGAGGCCTGCTCTCGCGCGAGGACCTCGTCCCCCAGCGCGCTCGCCATCAGGCCCATGGCCCGGCGCGCGGCGAAGACGTAGGCCTGCACCTCGCAGAGGGCGATGGGCCCTTCGGCCAGTCGCCCGTCGGCGTGGAAGACCGCGTCGAAGGAGTCCTTCCAGCCCTGGTTGCTGAGACCGTTACGGGAGCGCCGGGCGTACTCGACGAAGCCGTCCCCGTCGCGGTCGCCGTGGCGCTCGATCCACGCGAGTGCCGCCTGGAAGTGGGGCCAGAGCTTCCGGATCAATTCCAGATCTCCGGTGGCGTGGAGGTACTCGCCGGCGAGCACGAGGAACAGAGGGGTCGTGTCCACCGCGCCGTAGTACCGGCCGAAGGGAACCTCCCGGAGCGCCGCCATCTCGCCGTGGCGCATCTCGTGGACGATCTTGCCCGGCTCGGCGTCCTCCTCGGCCGAGGAGTGCGTCGCCTGTGTCGCGGCGAGGAACCGAAGGACGCCGGCCGCCACCTCGGGCTGCGTCCAGAGCATCTGCAGCGCGGTGATGATGCCGTCGCGCCCGAAGGGGGTGCTGTACCAGGGGACTCCGGCGTAGGGGTACAGGCCCTCCTTCGTCCGGGTGAGGAGCATCCGGAGGTCGGACTGCGCCCGGTGCAGCCAGCCGTCGAAGAGACCGCTGGAGGAGTGTACCCGGGCCTCCTGGTCGCGGAGCGCGTCCTGCTCGGCGTCCCTCCTGCTGGCGACGTCGCCGAACGGTGGCATCGGCTCGTCGCGCCCGTCCTCGGTGCAGCTGACCTCGAACGTGAGCTCGCGCTCCTCACGGGGACCGAGCCTCAGCGAGAAGCGCACCTCCTTCGCGTGCACCTGCGACGGAGCAGGGTTGCACCGGAGGCGGGTCTGGCGAAGAACCCCGTCCAGCCCGCGGTACGTGATGGAGATGCCGTCCGCGTGCTTCTCCGGCGCCTCCTGCCTTCCGCGACGACTCCGTGGCGTGCCGCGCACCTCGAAGACGTCCGCGAAGTCCGCCTCGAGGCGGATCTGCAGCTCGAACGAGATCTCGTCCGCGGAGAAGTTGTGAGCCCGGAGTCGCTGATGACAGACACCGTCCTCGATCACGCAGCCGCGATAGAGGTGAATGGTCCCGTGGGGCACGGTCGTCTTCCCGTCCCGCGACAGCTCGGGGTTGGTCAGGTCCACGGCGAGCAGCGCGTTGTCCCGGACGACACTCGAGCTGAGCGTCATCGGCCGCTCCCCGTCGATCCGCAGATCCAGCCTGGACACGTAGCGCGTCCCGCGGTGGTACACGCCCTGCTCCTGACGGAGATCCGAGCAGACGGCCCCCGCGCGGTCGAACACCGCGAACGTGTCCTGGTGCATCAGGACCCGGGCGAGGTCGTCATGTCCTTCGGTGACGCGCGTCTCAGCCATGCGAGGCGGCCTCCGCGCTCCAGCCGGGCGCGGCGACCCGCCGTGGGGTGTCCATGAGGCGCTGATAGACCCGGACGTAGTCGCGCGCCATGCGGCGCTCGGAGATCCGTCGCTCGAACTCTTCCCGGCAACCTGCGCGGTCGAGCGCGAGGACGCCCGGCAGTGCCGCGACCGCCTCGTCGATCGTGTCCACGATGGCTCCGCTCACCCCGGGCTGGATGACCTCCTCGACCGCGCCGCCCCGGAAGGCGAGCACGGGGGTTCCACAGGCGAGGGCCTCCACCATCACGAGACCGAACGGTTCGGGCCAGTCGATCGGAAAGAGGAGCGCCCGGGCGTCGGCGAGGAGGTCCCGTTTCTGCCGGTCGTTGATCTCCCCGAGAAACTCGATCTCCGAGCTGGCGAGCAGGGGCTCGATCTCCCGCTCGAAGTACTTCCGATCGGCTGGGTCCACCTTCGCCCCCACGTGGAGAGGCAGTCCGGATCGCCGGGCGATCTCGATGGCCCGGTCGAGGCGTTTCTCCGGCGAGACGCGGCCGATGAAGGCCAGGTATCCCCCGGCCCCGCTGCCGGGACTGTAGAGTCCGAGCGGCAGGCCGTGCGGAACCGTTCCCACCCACCGCGCGTCGGGGAGCGGACCGCGCTGGGCGTCCGAGATCGAGACGACCGCTGCCTCGGGGTAGGCCTCGTGCAGCGGCTGCAGGCCGGGCAGGTCGAGCCGGCCGTGCAGGGTTGTGAGGACCGGCACCTCCAGGAAGCGGACCAGCGGGTAGTGGAGGTGGTCGGTGTGGAAGTGCAGGACGTCGAAGTCGCCGGCGCGCTCGATGACCCGTTCCAGCTCGATCAGCGCGTGCATCATCCAGTGCGGGTCTCCGCGCAGCGGACGGTCGACGACCGGCACGAGCTCGGCCGTCGTTCGCGAACCCGCGGTGGCGAAGAGCGTGACGCGATGTCCCTGCCGAACCAGCTCCTCGGTCAGGTACGACACGACGCGCTCCGTCCCGCCGTACTGCCGCGGTGGGACGTTCTCGAACAGCGGGGCCACCTGGGCGATCCGCACACTTCCTCCTCTCGTGTTCGAGAAAAAATAGGAATCGTCGTCGCTGGTGGCACGGGGGCGTCGATCCGCGGGCCAGGTCCGCTGCGCCTGCGCGCCTGGGGGGCGAGGGACGCGATCCAGCTGCCACGCGGCAGCGTGGCCGCGAGACCCATCGCCGCCGGACCTGCTCAGCCGCCTCCGATGCGCACGAGGATCCGGAGCACCTCGCCGACGCTCCAGGCCTGCGCGGGCGCACCGACCGCACGGAACGGCGGCTCGGGCTCGAAGCACTCGGAGAGCTGCTCCAGGCAGCCCGTCTCCATCGTCCCCACGAGGGGCGCGATGACGGCGCGAGCCTGCGCACGCGTCGCGACCGAATCACCACGCACGCCGAGGAGCGCGTCCACGTACGGGCCCACGAGCCAGGGCCACACCAGCCCCTGGTGGTAGGCCGCGTCTCGCTCGGCGGGACCGCCGCGGTAGGAGGCGCGGTATCCCGGGTCTTCCCTGGCCAGCGTCCGGAGCCCCACGGGCGTGAGGAGCGCGGCCTCCACCGTCTCCAGGACCGTCGCCCGCCGGGGAGCGTCGAGGAGCGGGAATGGCAGCGCGAGCGCGGAGAGCTGGTTGGGACGGAGCCGGGCGTCGGGCCCTTCGGGAAGGACGACGTCGAAGCAGCAGCGGCGCGCGGCGTTCCAGAACGCGTGGTCGAACGAACGGGCGACCGCGTCCGCCTCCGAACCGAACGCGTCTGCACGCGATCCGTCGCCGAGCTTCCGCGCCCAGCGCTCGGAGAGGCGGAGCGCGTTGTACCAGAGGGCGTTCACCTCCACCGGCTTGCCGTGCCGCGGAGTGACGGGCACGCCGTCGACGCGGGCATCCATCCACGTCAGGTTGCTTCCGGGACCTCCGGCGACGAGCAACCGATCGGCCGGGTCGACGTGAATGCCGTTGCCCGTGCCGCGGAGGTGCGCGTCCACGATGGCGCAGGCGGCCGGATAGAACACGTCACGGACGAACGCGGGCGAGCCGCCGGCCTGCTCCCAGGCGTGCACGGCCTGGAACATGAGCAGTGTCGCGTCCGCGGTGTTGTACTCGGCCGACCCGGTCGCGTCGGGGAAGCGGTTGGGAACCAGGCCGTCCTCGAGGTGGGCCAGGAAGCCCTCCAGCACCTCGCGCGCGACGTCCAGGCGTCCGCGGGCCAGGAGCAGGCCGGGCAGGGAGATCATCGTGTCCCGGCCCCAGTCGGTGAACCACGGGTAGCCGGCAACGATCGTGGCCGACCCGTCCGAGCGGCGCACCAGATAGGCATCGGCGGCCCGCTCCAGCCGGGCCCGCGCCTCCGCGAGGTCTCCGGCGCGCGAGGTCGCCCGTGGACGGACGCGCGGCGGGGCGGGCACGAACCGTGACCCGAGCGTGTCGAGGTCGAGCGTCTCTCCGGCCTCGACCGTGGCGGCCACGAGCTGCGGCGCTCCGGGCACGAGCTGCAGCTCGAAGCTGCCGGGGAGCAGGAGGTCCTCCCGGAAGTCGAGGCCGCGGTCGAGCTCCTCGAGGTACTCGACGTTCTCGTGCCACGTCGGCGCTCCGGCGAACGGGCCGCCGCGGTGCGCAAGCCGGAGCGAGGGGAGGCCCGGATACGGCTGGAAGCGCACCTCCCGCTCCCTCCCGACGACGCGCTCCTCGAAGCCGGTCCAGGCCGCGGGGCTGCGGTGGGTGAGCGCGTGGTAGTCGCGGAAGGCCAGCAGCGGCTCGATCCGCAGGCGCACCGGACCCGAGCTCGCGTAGCGCACCAGGACCGTCTGCTGCCCGGGGACGAGCAGCACCCGCCGCTCCACCTCCACGCCGCTCACGGTCCAGGTCCACACGGGCCCGTCCTCGAGCGAGAAGCGGACCAGCCGGGTGTGGCCGTCGGGGTGGAGCGTATCCGGGTACTGGTTCACCGAGAGCGCCACGTCCCCCTGCGGGGTGAGGGCCGTCTCCTCGAGCCGGGCGAGCGTCACCACCCGGGCCACCGGAGGGTGGAGGCTCGCCACCAGGAGGCCGTGATACCGGCGCGTGTTCGAGCCGGCGACCGTTCCCATCGCAAACCCGCCGGTGCCATTGGCGAGCAGCCACTCCAGCCGCGAGGAGCGCGGATAGTCCGTGCACACCTCCCGGGCCACCTCGGCCATCAGTTTCCTGTGCCGCTCGCCCCGGTCCCTGCGGATGCCGCGCCGGTCCGGTCATTCCGGACGACGCTGCCGCCCTTCATCACGAAGAAGATCTTCTCCATCGCCGAGATGTCGCGCGATGGGTCGCCGGGCACCGCGACGAGATCCGCCAGCCTTCCCGCCTCGAGCGTTCCCCGGTCGGATACCCCGAGCAGCGCGGCGTCGACCGAGGTCGAGGTGCGGATCGCCGCCAGCGGCTTCATCCCCGCCTTCACGAAGATGGCGAACTGGTTCACCTGGCTGCCGTGCGGGCACACGGCGGCGTCACTCCCGAAGGCGATCCGCGCGTTCTTGGCGATGGCCCGCTTCAGCGTCTCCTGCGCCTTCGCGTCGGCGGCAGCGGCCTTCTGGATGATGTTGGCCGGTGCCTTCGCGTCGCGCAGCCGCTGCATGATGCAGGGCAGCGGAGTGGGCACGAAGTACGTCCCCTTCTTCTTCATCAGCTCGAATGCCTCGTCGTCGAGGAACGAGCCGTGCTCGATCGAGTCGATGCCCGCGCGGATCGCCCGCTTCGCGCCCTCCGCCCCGTGAGCGTGTGCCGCCGTCTTCCGCCCGAGGGCGTGCGCCTCGTCGACGAGGGCGTCGAGCTCGGCCTGGGTCAGCTGGGGCGAGTCCACCTTGTCCACCAGTGACAGCACCCCGCCGGTGGCGCAGGTCTTGATCACATCCGCGCCGTGCTTCGCATCGAATCTGACCGCAGCGCGCATCTCGTCGGGGCCGTTGGCGACGCCCTGCTCGGGCCCCGGCTCCTTCAGCAGCTCGGGCCGGAAGCCACCGGTCCCGTCGCAGTGCCCACCCCGCGCGCCGATCGCGTTGACCGCCACCAGCATGCGGGGGCCCGGCACCTTTCCGTCGTTGATCGCGTTGCGCAGACCAACGTCGATGAGGTCGCTTGATCCGACGTCGCGCACGGTGGTGAAGCCGGCCATCAGCGTGCGGCGCGCAAACTCGGTCGCGTCGATCGCCTGCTCCGGGATGGGCTTCTGCATCGTGTCGAGCTGGTCCTGCTTCCAGTCCAGGCTGGACTCGAAGCTCAGGTGGGTGTGGGCGTCGATCAGCCCGGGCAGCAGGGTCGCGTCGCCGAGGTCGATGACCCGCGCTCCCGCGGGCACCTGCGCGCTCGCGGCAGCGGCGACGATCTTCCCGTCGGAGACGACCACGACGCCCGGCGTCACGACGGTGTCCGCCTTTCCGTCGTAGAGACGCGCAGCGCGGAGGACGGTGACCGGCTCTGCGGCCCCGGCGTGGAGCGTCAGCCCGAGGGCGAGGAGCGTGGAGATGGGGAGGAGGCGATCGAGGCGCATGCCCCCGTCATCGCATCTCGGCGCATCCGGCGCCTGGGGGAAGTTGCGAGTGGGGCCGCACGGGCCGGTAACCAGGTAGCCGTCACCGCCGTACCCCGGAACGTCCAGCCAGGAGCCCGACTTGAAGATCGAAGCCCTCCGCGCCCGAGTCCTCCCCGTCCTCGAACGAGCCTCGTGGGTGGGCCCGCTCGCCCTCCGGCTCTCGCTCGGAGCGGTGTTCCTCGGCACCGGATGGGGAAAGCTTCACAACCTCCCTCAGTTCACGAGCTTCCTGACCGAGCTGGGCATTCCGTTTGCCGCCGCGCAGGCGCCGGTTCTCGCTTCCATCGAGCTCGTCGGAGGGGCGCTGATCCTCCTCGGCCTCTTCACTCGTCTCGCCTCCCTTCCACTGATGGGGATCATGATCGTCGCGATCCTCACCGCGAAGCGAGCGGAGATCGACGGCGTCCGGACGCTGCTGGCCTTCGACGAATTCACCTACCTCGCGGGCTTCCTCTGGTTGTTCGTGGCCGGAGCCGGGAAGGCGTCGCTGGACGCGCTCCTCTTCCGCCGGAAGCTCTGAGCTCAGGAGGCCTGCAGGGACGCCCGGACGCGCGCGGCTTCCGACACCAGCCAGCGGACGATCTCCGCGGCGGGCGCCCGGCGAGCGAGCCGTGCCGCCTGTCCCGCCCAGAGCGAGAGCAGCTCAGCCCGACCCGCGGTGTTCGCGGCGGTCCGCATCGGACGGGTGAGCGCGTTCTGCAGGGGATAGGGAAGGATGATCCCCTGCCTCTCCTCGACCGCAGTGAGGAAGCGGGTCACCAGCCCCCGCGCCGCTCTGCCGGAGTAGGCCCGCGTCACCGTCGTTCCGTCGTCGGTCGCCGCGAGCACCGCGTCCTTGTACGCGGGGATGGCCCCGCACTCGTCCGCCGCGAGGAACGCCGTTCCCAGCTGCACACCGGCCGCGCCCAGCGCCTCGGCCGCCACCCAGCCGCGCCCGTCCATGATTCCGCCCGCGGCCACGACCGGAATGCGCACCGCGTCGACCGCCTGCGGGACGAGCGCCATCGTGCCGACCAGCCCGCGCTCGAAGCTGCCGACGAAGGTCGCCCGGTGACCTCCGGCCTCGCTCCCCTGGGCCACCACCAAGTCGTATCCCCCGGCTTCGATGCGCCGCGCCTCCTCGACGGTGTTGGCCGTTCCCATCGTCACCAGGCCTTTGCGCTTCAGCCGGTCGAGCTGCGGCGCGGACAGGAGCCCGAAGGTGATGCTGAACACGCGAGCGCCGCTCTCGATGACGGCATCGACCTGTGCGTCCAGCTTTCGGGGGGCCGGCGTGGGCGCCTCGGGCGGCGGCAGACCGAGCTCGGCGTGGAGGGGCCGGAGCAGCTCCAGCATCGGGCCCGCATCGACCGGGGCGCCTGCCGGAACTTCGGCGAACAGGTTGATCCCGAAGGGCCGGTCTGTCCGCGCACGCACCTCCCGGCTCCACTCGAGGATCTGCTCCGGCGTCGAGTACGCGCAACCGAGGAAGCCCAGGCCGCCGGCGCGCGAGACCTCGGCGGCCAGCGCAGGCGTGCTGGGTCCTCCGGCCATCGGCGCGCAGATCAGCGGATGCTCGATACCGAGCAGGGAACACAGCCGGGCCGGTGCACGCATCGGAACCTCCGCGTCGGACATGGCCGGAAGCTAGGACCCGGAAGGCCCGCGCATCCACCTCGCGCCGGGGGCCGTCCTACTCGTGTCCAGCAGCAGCGACGTCGCCACCCACGGACAGGCGTCGCCCCTGCGACGTTTCACCGCCCATGCGAGCCATGGCGTGCGCCCCGGTGAACGCGTCGATGAGCCGTGATGAAGCTGGAGTCGGCGTGCCTCAGGACTTCGCAGCTGCCGAGCGCCCGAACGGCCAGAACGTCCGGTCCGAGGAGGACACCGGCGAGAACACGAAGACCAGCGTTCCGCCGATGAGGCCGATGTAGATGTGCGGGACGACCGGGAAGACCATCCCGGAGAAGAACATCCACAGGCCCAGCGCGGTGAGGACCCAGTTCGCTCCACGCACCCCCATGGCGATCAGGGACACGACCGCGATCACCAGGCCGATGACCAGGTCATGCATCGCGACGTCGCGTGGCTCCCACACCGACGTGGCTGCGATGGCGATGCCAAGAAAGAACGTCACGACCCGAGCGATCATCCGTACACCTCCCGCGGAGCAGCATACGTCGAACGACGCCCCTCGGGATCCAGGAACGCTCGCTCAGTGTGCACCGGCCGGGCCCTCCCCGGGCCGGTTCTTCTTCAGGAAGATGAGGATCAGGGGCACGAAGATGGCCGTGACGATCGCCAGGTCCTCGATGATCCGTACGTAGGCGAGCACCACCGCCTGCTGCTGGACGGTCATGTAGATCGCACCGTACGCCCGCCTCAGCGCGTCACCCGGGCCGGCAGCGGTGAACAGCCTCTGCAGTCGATCCAGCCGCTCCTGGAGCAGCGGGTTGGAGGCCGACAGGTGGTCCGCCAGCTGGTTCTGGTACACCTGTGACCGGCGGGCGAGCATCGTCACGAAGAACGAGATCCCGACACTCCCACCGATGTTCCGTGCCAGGTTCATCAGGCCGGAGACCTGGTTGTTCTGCTCGCGCGGCACACCGATGTACGAGACGGTGTTGATCGGCACGAAGAGGAACGCCAGCGAGGAGGCCTGGAAGATCCGGTAGAGCGTCGCCGTCTTGGGATCGATGAAGAGGTTGATGCTGCTCATGTGAAAGAGCGAGAGCGCCAGCCCCGCGAACCCGACGGTGATGAGGTACTTCGCGGACACCCGTGACACCAGGAACCCGACCAGCGGCATCATCGCCATCGTGAAGAGGGCTCCGGGGGAGAGCACCAGCCCCGCTTGCTCTGCGCTGTACCCCAGGAGGGTCTGGACGAACTGGGGAATGAGCACCGTGCTCCCGTAGAGCACCGCGCCCAGGGTGAACATCAGCCCGAAGCTGGTCGCGAAGTTGCGGTTGCCGAACAGCCGCACGTTGACGATCGGATTGGGGTGGACCCGTTCCCAGACCACCGCGCCCACCAGGCAGATGATCGTCAGCATGGTGAAGACCACGATCAGCGGCGAGCTGAACCAGTCGTCCTGCTGACCCTTGTCGAGCACGACCTGGAGGCACCCGAAGCCCACCACCACCAGGGCGAGCCCCAGCCAGTCCACCTTCACCCCGCGGGACTCCTCCTTCTCCCGCTCGAGCCAGGGTGGGTCCTCGACCATGATCGAGCTGAGGATCAGCGAGGCGATGCCCACCGGGACGTTGATGTAGAAGATCCACCGCCAGCTGGCGTGGTCGACGATGTAGCCCCCGAGCGTCGGGCCGATCGCCGGGGCGAACACGACTGCCAGCCCGTACATCGCGAAGCCCATACCCCGCTGACGCGGCTCGAAGGTGTCGGCGAGGATCCCCTGCTCGCTCGGCGCCAGCCCACCACCACCGATGCCCTGCAGCACCCGGAAGAAGATCAGGGAGTGGAGGTTCGGCGCGAAGCCGCAGAGGAAGCTGCTGATGGTGAAGAGCACCACGCAGGACATGTAGAAACGCTTCCGGCCCACGCGGCTCGAGATCCACGCGCTGATCGGAAGCACCACCGCGTTGGAGACCAAATACGAGGTCAGCACCCAGGTGGACTCGTCGATGGTCGCCGAGAGGCCGCCCGCGATGTGCGGCAGCGCGACGTTGGCGATGCTGGTGTCCAGCACCTCCATGAAGGTGGCGAGGGTGACGGTGAAGCCCACCAGCCACGGGCTGTGGCGGGGGCGCCAGTGCACGTCCGGGTGCGCCTCTGCGGGCATCGGTCAGCGGGCGGTGGTCGCCCGGTCCAGCGCCACCCGGGCGATGGCGCGATCGTACTGGGCGCGGGCGAGGTTCGCCCTGGCGGTGGTCAGCGCGGACTGCGCGTCGAGCAGGTCGGTGGTGGTCGCGGTTCCGGCGGAGACCTGGGCGCTGGTCACGCGGTAGGCCTCCTCGGCGCTGGCGATCGCGGTCTCGGCGACCTGGACGGCCACGAACTGCGCATCCAGCTGGGCGGCCTTGCTGGACACGTCGTACCCCACCTGCTTCCGGGTGTTCTCGAGGAGCGCGGCCGAGGCGTCTGCCTGCCGCTGCGCGCTCTGGGCCGCGTACCACTTCGTTCCCCAGGTGAAGAACGGCCAGCTGCTGACGATGCCGATGAAGGAGCTGTTCTCGGGCTGGAAGATCTGCCCGCGCACGTTGCTGTACGCGGCCTGGACGTCGACCTCGGGGAGCAGCTCCCACATCCGGGCCTGCCCGCTGGCGCGCGCCGCCTCCGCGTCCTTCTGCGCCCGCGCGACCTCGGGACGGTTCTTGAGCGCCTGGTTGATCAGGTCGTCGGTGGACGACGGAGACCTGACCGCGGCCTGCTTCTCGAGATCCACCGGCTCGACGAACTCGACCGTCGGATCCTCCGGGTTCCGGGCGAGGAAAGTCAGCAGCAGCTGCCGTGACGTCAGGGCCAGGGTCTGCTGCGTGATGAGCTGTTGCTGGGCGTTGGCCACCGCCGTCTGGAAGCGGAGCAGGTCCGCCTTGGTGATGGTGCCCGCGTTGTACCGGGCCTGGGCGTCCTGCACCTGCTTCTGCAGCTGCTCGATGCTGGCCTGCGCGATCGCGACGCCGGCCCTGGCGCCGAAGAGCCGGAGGTACGTGGTGCGGACCTGCTCGGCGATCTGTGACTGCGCGTCGGCCTGGTCCGCCCGGCTCGCGTCTGCCGAGGCGCTCGCGGCCTTGAGGTCCCGCTCTCGGTGGAGCAGTCCGAGGATCGGCTGCTGTGCCGCGACGGTGAACACGTTGCTGTTGACGTTGCGAGCGACCACCCCGGTGCTGGGCGTGCCCGGAGGCGCGAGCGAGATCACGAAGGGTCCGTCCCAGTGCTGCCAGGTGTCGCTGGCGCTGAAGGCCGGGAGCAGCCGGCCGCGCGCGCTGCGGGCGGTGTCCTCGGCGCCCTCGGCGCGGAAGCGCACTGCCCTGAGCTGGTCGTTGACCCGCATGGCCTCGTTCACGGCGTCGTCGATGGTGAGCATCTGCGGGCCCTCGGCCAGCGCCGTCGCCGAGGCGAGGAGCGCGGCTGCAATGAGCGGTCGAATCAAGGGCATACCTCCGGACCTGTCGGTCACCTCGTGCCTCGACCGAGGTGTGCTGATCGCTACGATG